>NZ_JBHWVJ010000105.1:0-24713 GCF_042736725.1 Streptomyces sp. NPDC060028
CCATCCGGTCGTCCCGCCCCCTTCGTGCACTTCGAGCCCCGCCCGCGATCGGGGCAGAGCCCCGGCCGCGGCGCCGCCGCCGCAGGGTCCGCGCCGTGCGCAGCCGGTCCGCGGCGGACCGCCGGGTCAGGCCCCGCGCTCCCGAGCGGCAGCGTCCTTGGCCTCCCACTCCGCGATCACATCGATCGGCGGCGGGGCCTTCGCCAGGAAGACCCAGGTGAAGTACACCGCCAGCACCATCGGCGGCAGCTTCAGCGCGATCAGCACCCAGCCCAGCTGCGTCGCGTCCCCCCACCAGTACAGCGGGAAGAGGATCGCGTACTTCGCGAGGAAGATCAGGCCCCAGGCCAGGCTGGCCTTGGTGTACGCCTTCTTGCGCCCGGGGTTGCGCGTGCGCCAGGACAGGTTCTCCTTGAAGACCGGCCCCAGCACCACGCCCAGCAGCGGGAAGCCCACCAGCGCGGAGAGCGTGAAGGCCACGCCCAGGCCGGCGCCGTAGATCATGCCCGGCAGGTAGAACCCCTTGGCGCTGCCCGTGAACAGGGCGAAGGCGACACCGACGCCCACCCCGAAGACCCCGCTGAAGGCGTGCTTCACGGTGTCCTTGCGCAGCAGCCGCACGATCACCAGCAGCACCGCGAGGGCGCCCGCCGCGATGGCGGACAGCTTCACGTCCTTGTTGATCGTGTAGATCATGACGAAGAGCAGGCCGGGGAGCATCGTCTCCACGGTGCCCCGGATGCCCCCGAAGGCGTCGAACAGCGCCGCCTGGGTCACCGCCTTCTGGTCCTCGGAGGGAGCCTGGTCAGCGGATTCTGGGGTGGTCGGTTTGTCGAGGGACGTCACCGGTTACTGCTCCTGTCCGAGCGGTCGGAGTTCGTACTTCGGGTTGAAGAGCACCCGACGGCCGTGGCTCATCGAGATCCGCCCTGAGGCGATCATGCGACGGCCGGGTTCGATTCCCACGATCGAGCGACGTCCGAGCCATACGACGTCCAGCGCGGCCGAGCCGTCGAAGAGCTCGGCCTCCAGGGCGGGGACGCCCGCGCGCGGCCGCAGGGTGACGGTCCGCAGCGTCCCGGTCACCTTGACTATCTGGCGGTCGCGGGAGTCGCAGATCCGCGTGCACCCCGCGGCTTCTGCGGCCTCCTGCAGCTCAGCCGAATGCAGCTCCTCCTGCGAGGTGGACAGCCGCTCTATCATCCGGCGGAACCGGCCCGCCGGCCTGGCCGGCTTGGCGAGCTTCTCGGGACGCGGTTCAGCACTCATACAGGAAGCGTACCGGCGTGGCCGCTACCTCTCGAAGCGGTATCCCATGCCCGGTTCCGTGATGAAGTGCCGCGGGTGCGAGGGGTCCGCCTCCAGCTTGCGGCGCAGCTGTGCCATGTACACGCGCAGGTAGTTCGTCTCGGTGCCGTACGAGGGCCCCCACACCTCCCGCAGGAGCTGCTTTTGGCTGACGAGCTTGCCGCTGTTGCGGACCAGCACCTCCAGCAGGTGCCACTCGGTGGGCGTGAGGCGTACGTCGCGCCCCTCGCGCACCGCCTTCTTCGCCGCGAGGTCGACGGTGAAGCCCTCGGTCTCCACGATCACCTCGTCCCCGCCGGCCCCGGCGGCGGGCTCGGCCCGGCGTACGGCGGCGCGCAGCCGCGCCAGCAGCTCGTCCATGCCGAAGGGCTTGGTGACGTAGTCGTCCGCCCCCGCGTCGAGGGCCTCGACCTTCTCGTCGGAGCTGTGCCGGGCGGAGAGGACCAGGATCGGCACCCGGGTCCAGCCGCGCAGCCCCTTGATCACTTCGACGCCGTCCATGTCGGGCAGGCCGAGGTCGAGGACGACCACGTCGGGGTGGCGGGCCGCGGCGAGTTCCAGGGCGCTCGCGCCGTCGGACGCCGCGTCGACCTCGTACTTGCGCGCCTTCAGGTTGATCACGAGGGCTCGCACGATCTGCGGCTCGTCTTCCACCACGAGCACCCGGGTCATCGAGGTCCTGCCTTCTGTCGTATCGGGTCAAGATCGAAATCTACGGGGTCGGCGCCGGCGCGGCCTTCGGCGTCCAGCGTGACCCGCTCCTGCGTGCGCCCGCGGGGCACGGCCCGCAGGGTCAGCACCATGGTCAGCCCGCCGCCCGGGGTGTCCTCGGCGGCGAGGGTGCCGCCCATCGCCTCGGCGAAGCCGCGGGCCACGGCGAGCCCGAGGCCCACGCCGGCGCCGCGCGGCGCGTCCCCGTGCCGCTGGAAGGGGGCGAAGATGCGGTCCTTGGCCTCGTCGGGCACGCCCGGCCCGCGGTCGACGACGCGTACCTCGACCCGGTCCCCCAGGAAGCTGGCCGCCACCAGCACCTGCTCGCGCTGCGAGCTGTACTTGACGGCGTTCTCGACGACGTTGGCCACCGTCCGCTCCAGCAGCCCCGGGTCCACCGCCACCATGGGCAGGGTCTCGGGGATGTCGAGCAGCACGCTGTCCTCCGGTACGCCGCCCAGCGCCATCGGGACCACCTCGTCGAGGTCGATCTCCCGGATCAGCGGGGTGACGGTGCCGGTCTGCAGCCGGGACATGTCCAGGAGGTTGCCCACCAGGTGGTCCAGCCGGTCGGCGCCGGCCTCGATGCCCTCCAGGAGTTCGGCCCGGTCCTCCTCGGACCACTCCACGTCGTCGGAGCGCAGGGAGGTCACGGAGGCCTTGATGGAGGCGAGCGGGGTGCGCAGGTCATGGCTGACGGCGGCCAGCAGGGCGGTGCGGATCCGGTTGCCCTCGGCCTGCCGGCGGGCCTCCTCGGCCTCCCCGACCAGCCGCTGCCGGTCCAGGACCACGGCGGCCTGGGCGGCGAAGGCGCCGAGCACCCGGCGGTCCTCGGCGGGCAGCACCCGCCCGGACAGGGCCAGGGCCATGTGGTCGCCGATCGGCATGTCCACATCGGCGTCCTCGGGCCGCTCCACGGGGTTCGGTCCGACGCTGCCGGCCCGTTTCCAGGGCTCGACGTCGGCCTCGCGCTCCAGCAGGGCCACCGATTCCATGGCGAAGGTCTCGCGGACCCGCTCCAGCAGCGCGTCCAGGGCGGTCTCCCCGCGCAGCACGCTGCCGGCCAGGAAGGAGAGGATCTCGGACTCGGCGCGCAGCCGGGCGGCCTGGTGGGTGCGCCGGGCGGCCAGGTCCACCACGGAGGCGACCGAGGCGGCCACCCAGAAGAAGACCGCGATGGCGACGATGTTCTTGGGGTCGGAGACGGTGAAGTGGTGCAGCGGCGGGGCGAAGTAGTAGTTCAGCAGCAGCGACCCGACGGCCGCCGAGGCCAGTGCCGGGTAGAGCCCGCCCAGCAGGGCGGCCGCCACGGTCAGCGCCAGGAACAGCAGCATCTCGTTGGCGAGCCCGGGATCGGTCTGGATGTGCGTGAGCAGCGCGGCGAGCAGCAGCGGCAGGAGCACCCCGACCACCCAGCCGGCCGCGATGCGGGCCCGCCCGAGCCGGGCGGCCGAGCGGGCCACGGGCAGTCCGCGGCCCTTGGCGACCTCCTCGTGGGTGACGATGTGCACGTCGAGGTCGGGTCCGGAGTCGCGGGCGACGGTGAGCCCGACGCCGGGGCCGAGGACGTACTGCCAGGAGCGGCGGCGGCTGGAGCCGAGCACGATCTGGGTGGCGTTGACCCCGCGCGCGAAGGCGAGGAGGGCCTCGGGGATGTTGTCGCCGATCACATGGTGAAACGTTCCTCCAAGATCCTCGACCAGGGTCCGCTGGACCGCGAGCTCCTTCGGCGAGGCCGCGGTCAGCCCGTCGCTCCGGGCGATGTAGACGGCCAGGATCTCGCTGCCGGAGCCCTTGGCCGCCATCCGGGAGGCCCGGCGGATCAGCGTGCGGCCCTCGGGACCGCCGGTCAGGCCCACCACGATCCGCTCGCGCGCCTGCCAGGTGGAGCGGATGCCGTGCTCGCCCCGGTACTGCTGGAGGTACTCGTCGGTCCGGTCGGCCACCCACAACAGCGCCAGCTCGCGCAGGGCCGTGAGGTTCCCGGGGCGGAAGTAGTTCGACAGGGCCGCGTCGACCTTGTCGGGCTTGTAGATGTTGCCGTGCGCCATCCGCCGGCGCAGCGCCTGCGGGGACATGTCGACGAGCTCGATCTGGTCGGCCCGGCGCACCACCTCGTCCGGCACGGTCTCCCGCTGCCGGACGCCCGTGATGGACTCCACGACGTCGCCGAGCGACTCCAGGTGCTGGATGTTCACGGTCGAGATCACGTCGATCCCGGCCCGCAGCAGCTCCTCCACGTCCTGCCAGCGCTTGGCGTTGCGCGAGCCCGGCACATTGGTGTGCGCCAGCTCGTCCACCAGCGCGACGGCGGGCATGCGGGCGAGCACCGCGTCCACGTCCATCTCGGTGAAGGCCGCCCCGCGGTACGTGAGCTCCTTGCGCTCCACCTGCTCCAGGCCGTGCAGCATCACCTCGGTGCGCGGCCGCCCGTGGTGCTCCACGAAGCCGACGACGCAGTCGGCGCCCCGCTCGACCCTGCGGTGGCCCTCGGAGAGCATCGCGTACGTCTTGCCGACACCGGGTGCCGCGCCGAGATAGATCCTTAGCCTGCCGCGTCCCATGCGCCCCATTCTCCGGGACGTCCCCGCTGTTCACGCACCGGTGAGCGCCCGGACGGCCATCCCTGACGCAACCCTGACGCCGGCGTACGACCCCGGACGCGCCGGTGGGCCGTACCCCGCTCGGAGGTACGGCCCACCGGCCGAAAACATGCGCACGGGACCTGCGCGGCCACCGCGCGCGGGGTCAGCGGACCTCGGTGATCTCCGGACCGCGCTCCAGCTGGCCCATGCCGCCGGAGAAGCGCGAGCCCTCCTGGTCCTCCGTCTGCACGCCGTCCGGCACCATCTGCGCGTCGTTCGGCAGCTTCAGGACGATCGGGTCGCGCGGGGCCATCGGGCCCTCGCCGCGGACCACGACGGTGTCCAGGAAGATCCGCTCCAGCACACCGGCCGACTCGGGGCGCACCGCGCCCTGGCCGGAGATGACACCGCGCAGGAACCAGCGCGGTCCGTCCACACCGACGAAGCGGACCAGCTGGGCGCCGGTCTGCCCGTCCGGCAGCGGTACGGGCACCTGTGCGCGCAGCTCCCAGCCCAGCGGACCCTCGACCTCGTCGATGATGCCGCCCTGCTTGGTGATGCCGTCGGCGATCTCCTCGCGGACCTCGCCCCAGATGCCTTCCTTCCTGGGCGCCGCGAAAGCCTGCAGCTGCACGGCGCTGTCGCCCAGGACCACGGTCGCGGCGACGATCGCGTCCCCGGCGACCTCCACGCGCAGCTCCATGCCCTCGACACCCGGTACGAGGATGCCGCCGAGGTCGACCCGGCCGTCCTCGGGGTTGCCGGGCACCTCGGAGACGTCCCACGGGCCGTCGGGCCGCGGAGCCGGCGGCAGGTTCACCCTGCGCGGTCCGTCGGGGTCGAGCTCCGTGGCGTCGTCCTGCCCGTCAGCCACGCCGTCGACGACCTGCTCGGCCGCGCCGCCGTCGTTGACGGAGTCGTTCTTCTTGCGACGTCCGAACACGTCACTGTCCTTCCCGGTCGGATACGACCGAAGCGTAGCCATTCCCACCCTGCTGACCAGCGCCGGATCCGGCCACGGCCGCATGACCACCGGTGGAGCCGAAACCCCCCTCGGCCCGCGCCGAATCGGGAAGCTGTGCCACCTCGTGGAAGCGCACCTTCTCGACTCGCTGGACAACCAGCTGGGCAATGCGGTCGAAACGCTCGAACCGGACGCTCTCGCGCGGGTCGAGATTGACCACGATCACCTTGATCTCCCCACGGTACCCGGCATCCACCGTCCCCGGGGCATTCACGAGCGCGAGCCCGCAGCGTGCGGCCAGGCCGGAGCGCGGGTGCACGAACGCCGCGTAGCCGTCGGGCAGCGCGATGGCGACCCCGGTGGGCAGCACCGCCCGCTCGCCCGGCTCCAGCTCCGCGGCCACCGTGGTGACCAGATCGCAGCCGGCGTCACCGGGGTGACCGTAGGCGGGGATCGGCACCTGCGGGTCGACGCGCCTGATGGCCACGTCCACGCCGGTGTTGTTCTCAGACATCAGGGGTTCACCTCGAAGGCGCGTGCGCGCCTGACCTGGTCCGGGTCGGCCATGGCCGCCCGGATCTCCTCGGGCCGTCCGTTGTCGATGAAGTGGTCGACCTTCACCTCTATGAAGAGGGCGTCCGCGCGCAGGGCGACGGGCCCCCGCGGACCTCCTATTCGACCGACGGCGCTGCAGTAGATCTTCCGGCCGGCGACGGCGGTGACCTCGGCCTCCAGGTACAGGACGGTGTCCACCGGCACGGGCCGCACGAAGTCGGTCTCCAGCCGGCCGGTGACCGCTATGACGCGCAGCAGCCAGTTCAGGGAGCCCAGCGTCTCGTCGAGCGCGGTGGCGAGCAGACCGCCGTGGGCGAGGCCCGGCGCACCCTGGTGGGCGGCCTTGACGGTGAACTCCGCGGTGACGCGTACGCCTTCACCCGCGCGGGCTTCCAGGTGGAGCCCGTGCGGCTGGCCGTCGCCGCAGCCGAAGCAGCGCTCGTAGTGCGCGCCGAGGAGCTCCCCGGGTGCCGGGGCATCGGGGTGCCGGACCGGCGCGGTGGCGTCGGCCGGGGGCGTCAACGCTGTGTTTCGTCCACTCACAGCCGCAGACCTTACCCGCGCGCCTACCCGGCGGTCGCCTCGTGGCAGGCTTGGCGGCATGCAGCTCTCCCCCGCGCACCACGACGAACGTCTGACCGCCCCCCGCTCCTGGTGGGGCATCGCCGTCCTGACCGGCCTCGCCTGTGCGCTGATGCTGCTGCCGCTGGGGACGCTGCCGCTGCTGGCCGGACTGTTCGGGGGCACGGCGCTGACGGGGCTGCTGGTGAGCTCCTACGGGTCCGCGCGCGTGCGCGTGGTCAACGGCGCCCTGGCCGCCGGCGAGGCCCGGATCCCGGTGACGGCGCTGGGCGAACCGGAGGTCCTCGACCCCGAGGAGGCCCGGGCCTGGCGCACGTACAAGGCCGACACCCGCGCCTTCATGCTGATGCGCAGCTACGTCCCGACGGCGGTCCGCGTCGAGGTCACCGACCCGGCGGACCCGACCCCGTACGTCTACGTCTCCACGCGCGAGCCCCAGGCGCTGGCCTCGGCGATCCGCGCGGCGAAGGGCTAGGCCTGCGCGCTGCCGGGGTCCTGGCTCGGCTCCGGAGCCTCGACGGCGGCCCTGATGGGCTCGGGAAGGGGCTGGGAGGGCCGCTCCAGGGGCGGGAGCTGCGGCAGGGCGTCCCAGGGCACGGCCCGCGCCCGCAGGTCCGTACGCACCTTCTCGGCGAGCTTGCGGGTGCTGCGGCGGTTCACGACCGCTCCGACCGCCGCGCCGACCAGGAACGGCATCAGGCTCGGCGTGCTGCGGAGCATCCGCTTCATGATCTGTTGGCGCAGTTCGCGCTTCATCTGACCGCCGAGCGCCGCGTTCAGCGTCGCCGGCTTGGCCAGGTCCACCCCGCGCTCCTCCGTCCACGCGGTCAGGTTGGCGAGGCTGCGGTCCTTGAGCGAGCCGGGCGGCCGCAGCCCGTAGACCTCGTGCAGCTCGGCGACGAGCTTCAGCTCGATCACCGCGACCCCGGTGATCTCGGCGGCCAGTTCGGCCGGCACCGCAGGCGGGACCGGCAGCATGGCCGCGGCGCCGATGCCCGCGCCGACGGTCGACGTGGCATTGGCGGCGCCGGCGATCAGCTTGTCCGCAAGCTGATCCGGGGTGAGGCCCGGGAACTGGGCGCGCAGGGTCGCGAGGTCCCGAACCGGAACGCGCGGTGCGTTCTCGATGATGCGGTCACTGATGTAGAGGGCGGCGGCCCTGGCACCTTCGCCGCCCTTGCGTACACCGTTCTTGACGGCTTGCAGCCGATGAGCCCCGTGCCGGTGCCGGGACTCCTCGTCGGCCTCCGTGGCCGACGGCACCGCCGGGACGGTGTCGGAGGGCACGGCGGGGTCGCCGGGGGCTCCAGGGCCCGTTTCCGGGCCCGTGGCTCCCACCCGCGTCTCCGCCGGATCACCAGGTTTCCGAAAGCGGCGCTTTCGAAATGGTGTCGAGCCAGTCACGGCCGACGCCTCTCAGTCGCAGTCGCGACAGATCGGCTGACCGTTCTTCTCACGCGCCAGCTGGCTGCGGTGGTGTACCAGGAAGCAGCTCATGCAGGTGAACTCATCGGCCTGCTTGGGCAGCACACGGACGGCCAGTTCCTCGTTGGAGAGGTCCGCGCCGGGAAGCTCCATGCCTTCCGCCGCGTCGTAGTCGTCCACGTCGACGACCGAAGACGACTTCTCGTTGCGCCGGGCCTTCAGCTCTTCAATGCTGTCGTTGTCGACGTCGTCGTCGGTCTTGCGCGGGGTGTCGTAGTCCGTTGCCATAGTTCGCTCTCCCCCTCTGGGATTTAGCGGGTGTCTCAGCGCACGTAACGCGCGAGAGGCCGGACTTGTGCCCGACCTGAGGCGGAGATTTTGCCTCACATCAAGGTCTGTTACTCAATCGACACCCAGCCGCCCGCCCCGAGGGGCATTTGGCTGCGATGCCGAGCGGGACCGTACACGGTCTTGGGGCCGTCTTGCACAAACGCCACCCCGTGTATTTCCCGCCATCAGGGGTGCCGGAAACCCGGACTTCCCGGGCTTTCCGGCCGCCCCGGGGTCACTGACCGCACAGGGGCGGACACTCCTCCCTGTGATCGATCACACAGAAGCGGACGCCTTCCCACTCCCGGTATTCAGCCAACAGCGAACACGTACATGGCCAGGTCAGAGGGGAAGAGTGACACGCATCACGAGGCCACCGCCCTCGCGGGGGATCGCCTGGATCCGGCCGCCGTGTGCGCGGGCCACGGAGCGCGCGATCGACAGACCGAGCCCCACACCCTTGTCACTGCCCGTGCGCTCCGTACGCAGCCGCCTGAAGGGCTCGAAGAGGTTGTCCACCTCGTACGCGGGAACAACGGGACCCGTGTTCGACACCAACAGGACGGCCTGGCCGTGCTGGGCCTCGGTCGTGACCTCCACCCAGCCGCCCTCAGCGACGTTGTACCGGACGGCGTTCTGCACCAGGTTCAGCGCGATCCGCTCCAGCAGCACGCCGTTTCCCTGGACCACGGCCAGGGCGCGCTCGCCGCGGATCTCGACGCCCTTCGTCTCGGCCTCCCCGCGCGCCTGGTCGATGGCGCGCGAGGCGACCTCCGCCAGGTCCACGGGCTTGCGCTCGACGATCTGGTTCTCGCTGCGGGCGAGCAGCAGCAGGCCCTCGACCAGCTGCTCGCTGCGCTCGTTGGTGGCGAGCAGGGTCTTCCCGAGCTGTTGGAGCTCCACGGGGGCCCCGGGATCGGAGAGGTGCACCTCCAGCAGCGTGCGGTTGATCGCCAAGGGCGTTCTCAGCTCGTGCGAGGCGTTCGCGACGAACCTCTGCTGCGCCGTGAAGGCCCGCTCCAGCCGGTCGAGCATCTCGTCGAAGGTGTCGGCGAGCTCCTTGAGCTCGTCGTCCGGACCGTCGAGCTCGATGCGCCGGGTCAGGTCGGAGCCGACCACCCGGCGGGCGGTACGGGTGATCTTGCCGAGCGGCGAGAGCACCCGGCCGGCCATCGCGTAGCCGAAGGCGAAGGCGATGATGCTCAGGCCCAGCAGGGCCATCAGCGACCGGCTCAGCAGGTCGTCCAGGGCGTGCTTGCGCTGGTCGAGGATGCACTGGCCGATCGCGGCGTTGAACTGGTCGATGGACTGGTCGATGCCCACCCCGGAACAGGTGGAGCTGGTGACCTCGACCTTCTGCCCGCCGACGATCTTGAACGGGAGGGCGTTGCCCTCCTTCAGGGCCGTCGCGGCCAGCAGGTAGATGATCGACAGCAGCAGGATGCCCGCGATCAGGAACATCCCGCCGTACAGCAGCGTGAGGCGTATGCGGATGGTCGGCCGCAGCCAAGGGAAAGGACCCTCGGGCTGGCCGGGGTCCCAGGTCGGTTTCGGTGGCGCCGGTGGTGGCGCCGGGTTCGCTGCCACCGCCGTCAGATCCGGTAACCGGAGCCGGGCACGGTCACGATGACCGGCGGCTCGCCGAGCTTGCGGCGCAGGGTCATGACCGTCACGCGCACCACGTTGGTGAACGGGTCGGTGTTCTCGTCCCATGCCTTCTCCAGGAGCTGCTCGGCGGACACCACGGTCCCCTCGCTGCGCATGAGGACCTCCAGCACCGCGAACTCCTTCGGCGCCAGCTGCACCTCCTTGCCCTCACGGAACACCTCGCGCCGGTTCGGGTCCAGCTTGATCCCGGCGCGCTCCAGTACGGGCGGCAGGGCGACGGTGGTGCGCCGCCCGAGCGCCCGCACGCGGGCGGTCAGCTCGCTGAAGGCGAAGGGCTTGGGCAGGTAGTCGTCCGCGCCCAGCTCCAGGCCCTCGACCCGGTCGCTCACGTCGCCGGAGGCGGTCAGCATGAGCACGCGCGTGGGCATGCCGAGCTCGACGATCTTCCGGCAGACGTCGTCGCCGTGCACGAGCGGGAGGTCACGGTCGAGCACGACCACGTCGTAGTCGTTCACCCCGACCCGCTCCAGGGCGGCGGCGCCGTCGTACACGACGTCCACGGCCATGGCCTCCCGGCGCAGTCCGGTGGCCACCGCATCGGCGAGCAGCTGCTCGTCCTCGACGACGAGTACGCGCACGTCGTTTCCTTCCTTTGAGCCCTGAAGGGCACACGTGTATGGCGGCTCCATCCTGCCCGTTTCAGCCGTAAACCGGCTGTAAGGCGCCTTGCGGCGGCCCCGAGCGAGGCGGAAGTGAGGATTCCCAGGCCTGGCGAGGTTTCTGGGCCCAGGGTGCAGGGGAGGACGACTGCACACCCCGAACATTCCCTGACGGCGGACAGCCACGTGCCGCCGCCGAGCCACGAAGAGGGGGCGCACCCATCATGGACGCATTCACCGCGGGTCTCCTGCAGCGCATCAGGAGCACGCAGTCGGACCTCAGGCAGGCCCGCGAGACGGGCGACGACTTCCTCGTGGAAGTGGAGCAGGCGGAACTGGAAGACCTCCAGCGCCTCGCAGCGGAACACGGCGTACCGGTATCCGTCTGCTGACCACGCACCACCCTGACCCCGCACCACCGCGAACCCCGGCCGCCCACCCTTGGCAGCCGGGGTTCCCCCATGCGCGGGCCCGTACGCCCGGCGCCGGTCAGTCGTGCCAGGCGCCGGCCTCCTCCAGCAGCGGCTGGAGCGAGGCGAAGACGGCCGGCCCGGCAGCCAGGGCCAGCTCCCCCGAGGCCCGCTCGCCCGGCCGCCCTCCCGTCAGGGCGCCGGCCTCGCGCGCGATCAGCTCGCCCGCGGCCAGGTCCCACGGGTTCAGCCCGCGCTCCCAGTAGCCGTCCAGCCGCCCTGCGGCCACGTCGCACAGGTCCAGCGCCGCCGACCCGCCGCGCCGGATGTCGCGTACCAGCGGGATGATCCGCCGCGCGACCTCGGCCTGGTGGGCCCGCCGGGTCTGGACGTACGCGAAACCAGTGGCGATCAGCGCCTGGTCCAGCGGCGCGGCCGGCCGGCACGCGAGCCGCGCCCCGCCCATCCAGGCCCCGCCGCCGAGCACCGCGTGGGAGGTCTCCCCGCGCATCGGCGCCGCCACGACGCCCACCACGGTCTCCCCGCGGTACTCGGCCGCGATGGACACGCCCCAGTTCGGCAGCCCGTAGAGGTAGTTCACGGTGCCGTCCAGCGGGTCGATGACCCAGCGCACCCCGCTCGTGCCCGGGGTGTCCGAGCCCTCCTCGCCCAGCAGCCCGTCCTCGGGCCGCCGTTCGCCGAGGATGCCGGTGATCAGCTTCTCCGCGGCGATGTCCATCTCGGTCACCACGTCGATCGGGCTCGACTTGGTCGCGGCGACCGCCAGATCGGCCGGCCGCCCGTCGCGCAGCAGCTCACCGGCCCGCCGGGCGGCTTCCAGGCCCACGCCCAGCAGTTCGGCCTTCAGCTCGTCAGAGATCACGGTCCCTCTCCCTACGCGTACGGACTGTCCACGCCCGCGGCCGCCGGCCGGGGCCCCCGCGCCGGGCAGCAGCCCACGGCGCACAGATCATGACTCGCCCCGAGCAGCCCGAGCGCGCACCGCTCCACGCTCTCGCCGCGTTCGGCCGCGGCCCGCTCCAGCACGAGGTCCCGTACCGCGGCGGCGAACCGCGGGTCGGCCCCGACCGTCGCCGACCGGGCGACGGGCAGTCCCAGCTCGGCGGCCTTCGCCGTGGCCTCCGTGTCGAGGTCGTACAGAACCTCCATGTGGTCCGAGACGAAGCCGATCGGCACCATCACCACCGCCGGGGCGCCGGCCTCGTGCAGCGCCTCCAGGTGGTCGCAGATGTCCGGCTCCAGCCACGGGATGTGCGGGGCCCCGCTGCGCGACTGGTAGACGAGCTCCCAGGGCAGTTCGGTGCCCGTCTCGGCCCGTACCGCGTCCGCGATCACCCGGGCGACGTCCAGGTGCTGCTTCACGTACGCCCCGCCCGCGCCGCCCTCGGTGTGGTCCTCGACCGGACCGGAGGCGTCCGCCGCCGCGGTCGGGATCGAGTGCGTGGTGAAGGCCAGCCGGGCGCCGCCGCGGACCTCGCCGGGCAGCGACTCCAGGGCCGCCAGCACCCCGTCGATCATGGGCTGCACGAAGCCGGGGTGGTTGAAGTAGTGACGCAGCTTGTCCACCTTCGGCAGCTCGGCCACCCCCTCCCCGGCGAGCGCGGCCAGCGCGTCGGCGAGGTTCTCGCGGTACTGCCGGCAGCCCGAGTACGAGGCGTACGCGCTGGTCGCGAGGACCGCGATGCGGCGGCGCCCGTCGGCGGCCATCTCCCGCATCACGTCGGTCAGGTACGGGGCCCAGTTGCGGTTGCCCCAGTAGACGGGCAGGTCCAGCCCGTGCTCGGCGAAGTCCCCCCGCAGCGCCTCCAGCAGCTCGCGGTTCTGCCCGTTGATCGGGCTGACCCCGCCGAAGCCGAAGTAGTGCTGCCCGACCTCTTTGAGCCGCTCGCGCGGGATGCCGCGCCCGCGCGTGACGTTCTCCAGGAACGGCACGACGTCGTCGGGCCCCTCGGGGCCGCCGAAGGACAGCAGCAGCAGGGCGTCGTACGGGGCGGCGAGGCCTTCGGCCACGGGCGCTTCGGGGGCACGGAGCTGGTCAGACATGTCTCGAATCCTGCCACCCGGCACCGGCTGTCGAGAACCGGCCTGGTCGCGCCGCCGCCCCGCGTCGGAGGTAAGGTCACCCTTACTTCCTGTTCCTTCCTTCGCCATGCGGGTGCCCAGTCGGCGGTCGTAACCTGTATGGGCCAATGACGTCCCTTACGGAGGGCACCTTGCCCAGTCCCTACCGCGCGATCTTCTCCGCCCCCGGGAGCCGGGGGTTCAGCGCGGCCGGCCTCGTGGGCCGGATGCCGCTGTCCATGGTCGGCGTCGGCATCCTCACGATGATCTCCGAGCTCACCGGCCGGTACTCGCTGGCCGGCGCGCTCACGGCCACCCTCGCGCTCGCCGCCGCCGTCGTCGGCCCCCAGGTCTCGCGCCTGGTGGACCAGTACGGCCAGCGCCGCGTGCTGCGCCCGGCGACGCTGCTCGCGGTCACCGCCGTCGCCGGGCTGCTGCTCAGCGCGGCCAACGAGGCGCCGGACTGGACCCTCTTCGTCTTCGCGGCGCTCGCCGGGTGCGTACCGAGCGTGGGCTCGATGATCCGCGCCCGCTGGACCGCGATCTACCGGGACTCCCCCCGCGAGCTGCACACGGCGTACTCCCTGGAATCCGTCCTCGACGAGGTCTGCTTCATCTTCGGCCCGATCCTGGCCATCGGGCTCTCCACCACGTGGTTCCCCGAGGCCGGCCCGCTGGTCGCCGGGGTCTGCCTGCTGGTGGGCGTGTGGTGGCTGACCGCGCAGCGTGCCACCGAGCCCGCCCCGCACCCGCGGGACGAGCAGAGCGACCGGACCTCGGCGCTGCGCTCCCCCGGACTCCAGGTGCTGGTGGCCACGTTCGTGGCGACCGGCGCGATCTTCGGCTCCATCGACGTGGTGACCCTGGCCTTCGCCGAGGAGCACGGCCACAAGGCCGCCGCGAGCTTCATCCTCGCGATCTGGGCCGGCGGATCCTGCCTCGCCGGCATCGTCTTCGGCCTCCTGCACCTCAAGGGCAAGCCCGAAGGCCGGTGGGTGCTGGGCATATGTGCGATGGCCGTGAGTATGATCCCCCTCCTACTGGCCGGGAACCTTCCGTTTCTGGCCGTGGCGCTCTTCGTCTCGGGCCTCGCCATCGCTCCCACGATGATCACCACGATGGCCCTGATAGAGGCGCACGTACCACGCGCGAAGCTGACCGAGGGCATGACCTGGATCAGCACCGGCCTCGCGGTCGGTGTCGCGCTCGGCTCCTCCGTGGCCGGCTGGGTCATCGACTCGGCCGGGGCGAGGACCGGGTACGTCGTCTCCATCTCGGCGGGAGCGGCCGCGGCGGCGGTGGCGTTCGCGGGATACCGCCGGCTGACGAGGCCGGCGCAAGGGGAGGAGCCAGCTACCGATGGGGACGGCGACAGCAGGGAAGAACGGCGCGGCACCGACCGCGTGGCGTAACTGGGCGGGGAACGTCAGCGCCACACCCGCCCGCGTGGTGACCCCGGCCTCGGTCGGGGAGCTTCAGGAGGCGGTCCGCCGGGCCGCCGAGGACGGATTGAAGGTGAAGGCCGTCGGGACCGGCCATTCGTTCACCGCGGCCGCCGCGACCGAGGGCGTGCTGGTACGCCCGCAGGCGCTGGCCGGAATCCGGTCGGTCGACCGGGACGCGGGCACCGTGACGGTGGCGGCGGGCACCGTGCTCAAGGACCTCAACCAGGCCTTGGCCCGACAGGGCCTGTCGCTCACGAACATGGGCGACATCATGGAGCAGACGGTCTCCGGCGCCACCAGCACCGGCACCCACGGCACCGGCCGCGACTCGGCCTCCCTCGCCGCCCAGATCCGCGGCCTGGAGCTGGTCACGGCGGACGGGAGGCTGCTGACCTGCTCGGAGAAGGAGAATCCGGAGGTCTTCGCGGCGGCGCGCCTGGGCATCGGGGCGCTCGGCATCGTCACCTCGATCACCTTCGCGGTGGAGCCGATCTTCTTCCTGACGGCCCGTGAGGAGCCCATGGGCTTCGACCGGGTGACGGCCGAGTTCGACCAGCACCACGCGGAGAACGAGCACTTCGAGTTCTACTGGTTCCCGCACACCGGCAACTGCAACACCAAGCGGAACAACCGCAGCCAGGGCCCGGCCGCCCCGCCCGGAGCGGTCAGCGCCTGGGTCGATGACGAGCTGCTGTCCAACGGCGTCTTCCAGGCGGCCAACTCCCTGGGCCGCGCCGTCCCGGCGGCGATCCCCGGCATCGCCCGGATCGCCAGCCGCGCGCTGTCGGCGCGGACGTACACGGACATCCCGTACAAGGTGTTCACCAGTCCGCGACGGGTCCGGTTCGTGGAGATGGAGTACGCCCTTCCGCGCGAGCGCGTGGTCGAGGCTCTGCGGGAGCTCAAAGCCATGGTGGACCGCTCCGACCTGCGGATCAGCTTCCCGGTGGAGGTGCGGACGGCTCCGGCCGACGACATCACGCTGTCGACGGCCTCGGGGCGCGAGACCGCGTACATCGCGGTGCACATGTACAAGGGCACCCCGTACCAGGCCTACTTCACGGCCGCCGAGCGGATCTTCACCGCGCACGGCGGGCGGCCGCACTGGGGCAAGGTGCACACGCGGGACGCGGAGTACTTCGCCGAGGTCTACCCGCGCTTCGGGGAGTTCGCCGCGCTCCGGGACCGGCTGGACCCGGAGCGGACGTTCGGCAACGACTACCTGCGGCGGGTCCTGGGCGAGTGAGCCCGCGGGCTCAGGAGGGCGTCCGCTGCCCCTGCTGACCGGTGCCGGGGACCGAGTTGCCGGGGACCGAGTTGTCCGGGGCCGAGCCGCCCGGGGTCGGCGTCGTGGCGGGCTTCGGCGGGGTCGGGCTCGGGCTCGGCTTCGGGCCCCCGGAGTCCGAAGGGCTCGGGCCGGGGCTCGGGCTCCGGCCGCCGTGCGAGCCCGAAGGGCTCGGGGAGGTCCCGGGCTCCGGGGTCTCCCCGCCCTTGCCGCCCTTCCCGCCCTTGTCCTCGCCGTCCTTCCCGCCGGTGCCGGATTCCTTCGCGGGCGGGGCGGGGTCGTGGTCGGGGGCCGTGCGCAAACCGCCCGTGAGGATGGTGCCGCCGCCCTCGCTGATCGAGGTCCCGGCGACCGCCTCGTACGTCCCGAGGCCGCCGAGCGCGATGGCGAAGGCCGCACCCGAGGCGACCGCCGTGCGCTTCCAGCCCCGTACCCGGGTGCCGTGCACGGTGGCCTCGCCGAACTCCCCCGAGGGCAGGGCGCCGCCCTCCTCGCCCGGCCCCGGCACCGGCTCCGCCACCGGCAGCTGACGGGCCCTCGGACGGGCGGTCTCGCGCAGCTGGTCGCCGGTGCGCTTGAAGAAGTGCTGGATGACGGGGCCTCCGGCGGTGGCGACCACGCTCACCACGCCCGCGCCGAGGATGGTTCCGTAGACGCCCATCTGCGAGGCGAGCAGGGCCGCCGCGACGGTGGCGAGGGAGGAGCCGGCGATCTGGGCCACGCTCAGATCGAGCTTCTTCTTCCCGTCCGTCTCCTTGGCATCCCCGGTCGATTCGATGCCCTGCGTCGTCTTCTGTCCCATCCCCAACCTCTGTGCGCCCTGCCTCGTCCGCTTCACCGCTCTCCGCAATGACCGACGAATCAACCGAAGCGCAAAGTTCCGTTTCTACCGATTCTGTGAAGCAAGACACCCGAAAAGGGGCACGCGTGCAGGTCCGGCCGGATAACGACCGGACAGAGGGCAGCCCAACTCCCGCCGTCCGGGACAAGTTCGGCGGCGCGGCGGTCCACCCAGGTGGCCCGAATGGAGTACTGTGGCGAGCCCTGGGGCCGTCCTTCCTTACGGATGTCCGGACTCGGGAGAGGGGGCCGACTGATGGAAAAACGGCACTCGAGACCGGCGATGCCGCGGTATTGCACGGATTCCTGCTGCGCACAGTAATCGTTCGGTCACTGTGCGTGCCCAACAGGTAACCGTGCCATAACGGCGATCAAGGGCGCATGCCCGACACGCCGGTTGAACTCGGCAAGGTTGTGGCAGGCTGCACCCGGGCAGGCCACACTCGACTAGCGGAAGCAGCGACGCACGTGACGTCGGCAGGCACCACCCGGGAGGTCCCCATGCCCGAACTGCGTGTCGTGGCCGTCTCAAATGACGGCACACGACTGGTGCTCAAGGCTGCGGACAGCACGGAGTACACGCTTGCGATCGACGAGCGTCTACGGGCTGCCGTACGCAACGACCGTGCGCGCCTGAACCAGATCGAGATCGAGGTGGAGAGCCACCTCCGCCCCCGCGACATCCAGGCCCGCATACGGGCCGGTGCCTCCGCGGAGGAGGTCGCGCAGCTCGCCGGCATCCCCGTCGACCGCGTACGCCGCTTCGAGGGCCCCGTGCTCGCCGAGCGCGCGTTCATGGCGGAGCGGGCCCGAAAGACCCCCGTGCGCCGCCCCGGTGAGAGCACCGGGCCCCAGCTCGGCGAGGCCGTGCAGGAGCGCCTGACGCTGCGCGGCGCCGAGAAGGAGACCGTGCAGTGGGACTCCTGGCGCCGCGACGACGGCACCTGGGAGGTCCTGCTCGTCTACCGGGTCGCGAGCGAGTCGCACTCGGCGAGCTGGACCTACGACCCGCCGCGCCGACTGGTCGTGGCCGTGGACGACGAGGCCCGCTCCCTGATCGGCGAGTCCGACGACCTGCCGGCGACGCCGGAGCCGAGCTTCCCGTTCGTACCGAGGATCGCGCGGCTGCCGCGCGACCGGCCGCTGGACCGCGCGCTCGACCGGCAGTTGGAGCGCCCGGTCGCTCCTCCTCCGCCGGAGCCGGAGGAGGAGCGGGACACGCTGACGAGTCTGCTGGAGGCGGTACCGAGCTTCCGCGGCGACCTGGTCGTCCCGGAGCGCCCGGCCGAGCCGCAGGCCGAGGAGCCCGAGGCGGAGGAGGCCCCGGCGGCATCGGCCGGCGCCGGTACCGCGTACGCGGACGTGCTGATGCCCCGTACGGTCGCCGGCCACCGCGACCGCCTGACCGGCACCACGGACCGCCAGGCGGAGGCCGACGGGGTCCGCCCGGGCCGCCGCGCGGCGGTACCGAGCTGGGACGAGATCGTCTTCGGGACCCGGCGCAAGAAGCAGGAGTAACGGGCAGGCGCAGCCGGGGCCGCATTGCCCCGGCTGCGTTTTCGCGCCGTGCGCCGGGCGCCGTGCCCCTTGCGCCGTGCGCCGACCGCCGTGCCGCGGGCGCCTTGGCCCAGCCGGCGACCGGGCCGCCGCGTTCGGCGCTACTCGGGCTGCGGGCCCGTGGCCACCGGGCGCGCCGGGTCCGAGGACCACTCCGACCAGCTGCCCGCGTACAGGGCCGCCGGAACGCCCGCCACCGCCAGGGCCAGCACCTCGTGCGCTCCGGAGACGCCTGAGCCGCAGTAGACCCCCACCGGGGTCCCGGCCGAGGCGCCCAGCTCGGCGAAGCGGGCCCGCAGCGCGGGTGCCGGGAGGAAGAGGCCGTCCGGGCCGACGTTCTCCACGGTCGGCGCCGACACCGCGCCGGGGATGTGACCGCCGACCCGGTCGATCGGCTCCACGTCCCCGCGGTAACGCTCCCCCGCGCGGGCGTCCAGCAGGGTGCCCGCCCGCGCCAGAGCCGCGGCGGAATCCGCGTCCAGCAGCCCGAGCGCTCCCGGAGTTGGCTTGAAATCGCCCTCCTGCGAAGACGCCGGGTCGGCCGTCACCGTGCCCCCCTCTGCCGTCCAGGCGGCCAGGCCCCCGTCCAGTACCCGTACGTCCGCGTGGCCCGTCCAGCGCAGCAGCCACCACGCTCGGGCGGCCGCCCAGCCCTGACCGCCGTCGTACACGACCACCGGCGCTCCCGCGCGGACCCCGGCCCGGCGCACGACCGCGCCGAAGGCCTCCGGATCGGGCAGCGGGTGGCGGCCGCCGGACCCCGCCGGACCTGCCAGTTCGCGGTCGAGGTCGACGTAGACGGCGCCGGGCAGGTGCCCGGCCTCGTACTCGGCCCGCAGATCGGGGCCGCCGAGCTGCCAGCGGACGTCCAACAGCACCGGCGGGCGGCCGCCGGCGAGCGCGCCCATCAGTTCGGCCGCCGAGATGAGCTCGGAGCGCGCGGGAGTCGCGGGGTTCGCGGGAGTAGCAGTCATGCGGCCCATCTTCCTCCCCGCCGAACTCCCCGTGTAACAAGCCGGACATCGACGGGCGCACTGATTCGGTCATCTCTGCCCGGCTCAAGTGAAACGCGGCCGGGTCGGGGCGCGCCCGGCGCCCCGGAGTGGAAGCATCAGCCCCGGGACGCGACTCGACGGAGGAGACGGCTGACATGACCGAGGCAGTGGAAGCAACCCGGCGCACGCCCGGCACGCCGTGCTGGGTGAGCCTGATGGTGCACAGCCTCGGTACCACCGAGGAGTTCTACACCGACCTGTTCGGGTGGGAGTACGAGCCGGGCCCCGAGCAGCTCGGCAAGTACGTCCGGGCCATGCTCGACGGGCAAGAGGTGGCGGGCATCGGCGAGATGCCGCCGGACCGGCACCTCCCGGTGGCCTGGACGACGTACCTCGCCACGGACGACGCCGACGCGACGGCCGAGTCGATCCGCTCCTGCGGCGGCACGGTGGCGGTGGGTCCGCTGGACGCCGGCATCGCGGGGCGGGTGGCGATCTGCTCCGACCCGCTGGGCGCGATCTTCGGGCTCTGGCAGGCCGACACCCACCTGGGCACCCGGCTCCAGGGGGCGCCCGGCACCCCGGTCTGGAACGAGCTGGTCACCCAGGACACCTCCACGGTCGGCAAGTTCTACCAGCACGTCTTCGGCCACGAGGCCCGGACGCACGTAACGTCGTCCGCCGACTTCGACTACCTGACGCTGCTCCTGCAGGGTCGGCCCGTCGCCGCCGTGCACGGCGTCGGCCGCTCGCTGCCGCACGACCGGGGGCCGCACTGGATGACGTACTTCGAGGTCGAGGACACCGACGCGGCCGCCGCCAAGGTCGTCCGGCTGGGCGGACGCGTCGTCCAGCCACCCCGCGAGGGCCTCGGCGGCCGACTGGCCACGGTCGCGGACCCCGAGGGCGCCGTCTTCACCCTCGTCCACAGCCGGCCCTGACCCGACAGGCTGAATTCGATCACCCATCAGCCACAAACGATCAACCGGCCCGCACCCCTCCTGCCCATTTGTGTGAATGGCTGACCACGCTGCTCCTCCTTGGCGACTCGGCTTCACCGAAGGGCAACCGATGCCACGTGTCGAGAGAAGACGTCCTGGTTGCTCGTACCAGCGCACGCTGAGCGCCGTCGGCGCGCTGGCGGCGTGCTGGCTGCTGTCCCCGACACCCTCGATGGCGTCGCCGCAGTGGGACGCCGCTTCCACCACACCCGGCACCGCCGCGGCCACGCGTCCGCCGCGCTCGACGCGCCCGCCGCCGCCCCCCAGAGCGCGGACCTGGCGGTGTCGGGCGGGCTGCGCCGCCCGGGTGCCGCGAGCGGCCGGGACCGGGAGAGCGGCGGCTCCACGGCGCGGGAGACCTTCACCGACAAACTGCCCGCGCAGCTCGCCTTCGTCTCCTCCCCCGACGGCTGCTCGGCCGACGACGGAACGGTCAGCTGCGGCCCGGTGGCCGTACTGGAACCGGGGACTTCGCGGACCTGGCGATTCACGGTGCGCCTCGACAGCGGGTACACCGGCAACGGATCCGACATCCGCAACACGGCGACCGCCACCGCGCAGACCAAGGACCCCAAGCCGGAGAACAACACGAGCAGCGCGGCGGGCTTGCCCGGCAGCACCGTCAACAAGCCGACCGCGGAGCTGGCCGTGACCAAGGAGACCGTGGGCACCAAGCCGCCCGTGCCGGGTGAGACCTTCGACTACCGGATCCGGGTCACCAACAACGGCCCGTCGGCGGACGCGTTCAACGTCAAGCTCACCGACAACCTCCCCGAGGGCCTGTCGTACGTGGCGTCCTCCCCGGCCGGATGCACCGTCGCCGGTCACCTGGTGTCGTGCAGACGCGCCGGCGCGCTCAAGGTCGGCGAGACGGTCGAGTACCTGCTCACCGTCAAGGTGGACCCCGCCTACGGCGGCGACGGCCGACAACATCGACCCCGCGAGCGAGAACGACAAGAGCACCGCGGCCGTGCCCGGCGGTCACGTCACGGATCCCGAGGCGGACCTCGCCATCACCAAGAAGCCCGTCGAACAGATCACCGTCACCGACACGCTGCCGACCGCGCTGAGCTTCGTATCGGGCGACGCCGCCTATACCTCCGGGCGGACCGTCACCTGCGGCCCGCTGCCGCGTCTGGCGCCGGGTGCCTCGATGACCTGGTGATCAAGGTCAAGCTGGACCCGGGTACACCGGCAACGGCTCCGACATCCGCAACACCGCCACCGTCGACTCCCTGACCCACGACCCCCGGCCCGCGAACAACACGAGCGCGGCCGCCGGCCCGCCCGGCGGCACGGTCAAGGACCCGACCGCCGACCTGGAGGTCGGCAAGACGTCTCCCTGACCCGTGACCCACACGGAAGGCCGGCAGGGCGCCCCGCCCTGTCGGCCTTCCGGCTGCGGAGGTGGGAGGAGACGGTCAGGAAGACCAGGAGGTCCGACACCGCCCCGACCTCGGCCTGCGCCCAGGCCCGACACCCGCCCCGCCCCCACAGGCGACCCACCACCACCAGCCGTGCCGACCACGGCAGTTGCCCATGCACGCGAAGCCGCCGGACGGCGCTGCCGGGCGGGGACGGTCAGGCGTGGTTGACGGGGAGGGCGTCCGGGGAGAGGGCGCCGGCGTGGGCTGCCGCCGACGTCATCCGCTTGCGGTGGTGGCGGCGGAGGAGGACCTCGTAGCTGTTCTCCTCCGCGGGGCGGTTCACGTCTCCGACGACCACCTGGGCGCCCCCGACGACCATTTCGCCGCCCACCGTGCGCGCGTTGTGGGTGGCGCGGGCGCCGCACCAGCACAGGGCCTCGACCTGGAGCTGCTCCAGGCGGTCCGCCAGTTCCATCAGGCGTTGCGAGCCGGGGAAGAGCTTCGTGCGGAAGTCCGTGGTGATGCCGAAGGCGAAGACGTCCACGTCGAGGTCGTCGACAATGCGGGCCAACTGGTCGACCTGCTCGGGGGCGAGGAACTGCGCCTCGCCCACGATCACGTAGTCGGCCTTGCCGCTCTTCGAGAGCTGCGCGACCAGGTACGCGTACAAGTCCAAGCCCTCCGGCGCCTCGACCGCCTCCGTCACCAGGCCCAGGCGCGAGGAGAGCTTGCCCTCGCCCGCCCGGTCGTCACGGGTGAAGATCACACCCTGGAGCCCGCGGGCCGAACGGTTGTGTCCGATCTGGAGCGCCAGTGTCCGTTCGCGTGACCATCCACCAACTCGGCTGGCAAGTGACGTCATGGCCCTGCCGTCGCGACAGGCCCTAGCGGTCACCCTTGCGTTCCTGCTTCGCTGCCCGAATCTCCTCCGTCGCCTCGCGGAACGCGGGGGCCGCGCGCCTGAAGTAGTCGAACAGTAGGTCCCGTTCCTCTGGCGTGTACCCGGCGAGCACCTCGCCGATCCGCTTCCGGGCCGGTCCCACGGCGGCCTCGACCCCCGCCAGTGCGTCGGGTACGGCCTCGACCACGACCTTGCGCCGGTCGGCCGGATCAGCGGTGCGGCGCACGTACCCCGCGCGCTCCAGCCGGTCGATCAGCCGCGTCGTCGCCCCCGTCGTGAGCCCGGTCCGGGCTGCGAGCTCGCCGGAAGTGAGCCCGCCCGACAGGGTGATGCTGCTGAGCGCGTACCACTCGGACGCCTGGAGGCCGGCCGCCTCCGCGCCCGCCATGCCGTGCAGCCCCACGGCGTCGATGTAATCCCGAAAGACCGCCCGCCGGTCGTCCTGTTCCGCCATCGCGAGACCTTCCCCTTGTCATTTATCTGCACACGTGCAGATAATGCATGCATGCAGTTGCTGCGTCAGTGTAATCAATGCGGGGGCGGCCGTCATCTGCCCGCACCCGCCCATCGGAGGCATCCCGTGAACAAGAAGACCGTCAAGCGCGCCGCTCTCGCCACCACCGCCGTCCTCGCCCTGGGCGCCGGCGCCGCGTACCTCTACCTCGACGCCACCTCCGATGTACGGCGCACCGGCACGGAAAACTGCGCCGACGTCATACCGGCGGGCGCGAGCCGCGCCGACGGCGAGGCCATCTGCGCCACCCTCGACGCCCTCACCGCCGCCTGGGCCCGCGGCGACGCGGACGCGTACGGCCGCCAGTTCACCGAGGACGGCACCTACACCACGTACATCGGCAGCCACTACGAGGGCCGCGCCGACATAACCGAAGGCCACCGCGCACTCTTCAAGGACTTCGTCAAGGACACCAAGCTCGCCGCCACCTACCTCGACCTGCGCTTCCTCGGCACGGACGCCGCCATCCTGACCGGCCGCGGCGACGACTACACCGGCAGCAGGCCCTCCCCCACCGAGCTGTCCAAGATCCAGACGTACACCCTGGTCCGCGACACCGACGGCGCCTGGCGCATCGCCGCCTTCCACAACACGCAGCGCCAGAACGTGATGGAGCGCTTCTCCTTCCTCTACTCGCCCGCCACGGCCCCGAAGGCGGAGAAGTGACCGCCCTGATCACCGGAGCCACCGAGGGCATCGGCCGTGCCTTCGCCCGCGCGCTCGCCTCCGAGGGCCGACCCGTCACCGCCGTCGCCCGCACCGAGCAGCGCCTGCAGGCTCTCATGACCGAACTCGGCCCGGGCGGACACGACTACCTCGTGGCCGACCTCACCACCCCCGAAGGAGTGCGCACCGTCGCGGACGCATTGAAAGCCACTCCCTACGACCTCCTGATCAACAACGCGGGCCTCGCCCGCTCCGGTCCCTTCACCGACACCCCGCTCGACCAGGCCCTGCCCCTGCTCCGCCTGAACTGCGAGGCGGTCGTCACCCTCGCCCACGCCTTCCTCGCCACCGCCCGCCCCGGAGCTGCCCTGGTCAACGTCGCCTCCACCCTCGCCTTCGCCCCAAAGCCCGGCCAAGCCGTCTACAGCGCGACCAAAGCCTTCGTCACATCCCTTTCCGAGGCGCTCTGGTACGAACAGAAGCCGCGCGGCGTCCATGTGATGGCCCTCTGCCCCGGCCCGACGGCCACCCGCCCCGGCCTCCACGCCGACACCCCGTCCGTCTTGGTCCAGACTCCCGAGGCCGTCGTCGCCAGCGCCCTCGCCGCCCTCAGCCGACGCCGCCGGCCCACCGTCGTCCCCGGCCGGGCGAACACCCTCCTCGCCGCGGCCGCCCGCGTCCTCCCCCGCACGATGGCCCTCTCCCTCCTCGCCGATCACCAGGCCTCGTATGACAAATGATCGGCCCGGCTGTCGGTCGGCCTCAAGTGACGGATCGTGAAGGGGGCCTCCAAGAGGCGTCCAACACTTCCGCCACGTGGCGGAAGTGAGGGATGGTGAACGCCGAGCGTGGGTCCGCCAGAACCCCTCTAGTGCTGTGGCCGGGAAGGTTTGCCGGGTCGCGGTGTCCGGTGCGGTGCATCG
>NZ_JBHWVJ010000106.1:0-23784 GCF_042736725.1 Streptomyces sp. NPDC060028
CCACCCCCTCGGGGGTGGCGCCCACCGTCATGTGCGGGTCAGCGCACGAGGCCCAGGGGCCTCAGCCGCCGAACTCCTCCAGGCCCTTCAGCGCCTGGTCCAGCAGGGCCTGGCGGCCCTCCAGCTCCCGGGCCAGCTTGTCGGCCTTCGCGTTGTTGCCCGCGGCGCGCGCGGCGTCGATCTGCCCACGCAGCTTGTCGACGGCCGCCTGGAGCTGACCCGTCAGACCGGCCGCGCGGGCCCGCGCCTCCGGGTTCGTACGGCGCCACTCGCCCTCCTCGGCCTCCTGGATCGCCCGCTCCACGGAGTGCATCCGGCCCTCGACCTTGGGACGCGCGTCCCGCGGTACGTGGCCGAGGGCCTCCCAGCGCTCGTTCAGGGAGCGGAAGGCCGCACGGGCCGCCTTCAGGTCGGTGATCGGGACGAGCTTCTCGGCCTCGTCGGCCAGCTCCTCCTTCAGCTTCAGGTTCTCGACCTGCTCCGCGTCGCGCTCCGCGAACACCTCGCCGCGGGCCGCGAAGAACACGTCCTGCGCACCGCGGAAGCGGTTCCACAGGTCGTCCTCGGACTCCCGCTGCGCCCGACCCGCAGCCTTCCAGTCCGTCATCAGATCGCGGTAGCGGGCCGCCGTGGGACCCCAGTCCGTCGACTTCGACAGCGACTCGGCCTCCGCGACCAGCTTCTCCTTCACCTTGCGCGCGTCCTCACGCTGCGCGTCGAGCGAGGCGAAGTGCGCCTTGCGGCGCTTGGAGAAGGCGGAGCGGGCGTGCGAGAAGCGGTGCCACAGCTCGTCGTCCGACTTGCGGTCGAGGCGGGGGAGACCCTTCCAGATGTCCACCAGGGCCCGCAGCCGCTCGCCGGCGCTGCGCCACTGGTCGCTCTGCGCCAGCTGCTCGGCCTCGACGACCAGGGCGTCCTTGGCCGCGCGGGCCTCGTCCGTCTGCTTGGCCTTCTGGACCTTGCGCTCCTCGCGCCGGGAGTCGACGGTCGCCACGAGCTTGTCCAGCCGGACGCGCAGGGCGTCGAGGTCGCCGACGGCGTGGTGCTCGTCCACCTGCGTGCGCAGGTGGTCGATGGCCGTCTGCGCGTCCTTGGCCGAAAGGTCGGTGGTCCGCACCCGTCGTTCGAGGAGGCCGATCTCGACCACAATGCCCTCGTACTTGCGCTCGAAGTAGGCCAGGGCCTCCTCCGGCGTGCCGGCCTGCCACGAGCCGACGACCTTCTCGCCATCGGCAGTACGCACGTACACGGTGCCGGTCTCGTCGACTCGGCCCCACGGGTCGCTGCTCACAGCGCCTCCTCCACCTGATGCCTGCGAGGGGGTTCGCCCCCCTGGGCATCGTCCACAGTTTCCTGGGGCGGGCAGCGCCCGCCCTGCACAACGCCAACATAGGCGACCGCCGGGCCGGCTGTCCGCATCCCGCACGACGGAATATCGCCGTACGGGCGGGACGCCGGCCCGTGCGGGCCGCCGTACTCCCGTCAGTTCTTGGTGACGGTGCCCTGCTCGATGGTGACCGGGGTCTTGGGCGCCCCGTCCTGGCCTCCGTCGACCGTGCCGGCCTTGGCCACGTCCTCCAGGGCCTTCAGGCCGGCCGCGTCGATCTTGCCGAAGGGCGTGTACGACGGAGCCAGCGGGCTGTCCTTGTAGACCAGGAAGAACTGGCTGCCGCCCGAGCCGGGCTGGCCGGTGTTCGCCATCGCCACCGTGCCCGCCGGATAGACCACCTGCCCCTGCTCGTTGGGCTTGCCCAGCGAGTCGAGGTTCTCGTCCGGGATGGTGTAGCCGGGGCCGCCCATGCCGGTGCCCTCGGGGTCGCCGCACTGGAGCACGAAGATCCCGGAGGTCGTCAGGCGGTGGCACTTGGTGTTGTCGAAGAACTTCTTGTCGGCGAGCGACTTGAACGAGTTGACCGTCTGCGGGGTCTTCGCCGCGTCCATCTCGAACGTGACGTCGCCCGCGCTGGTCTTCAGCGCGAAGGTGTACTTCGCCTTGTCGTCGATCGCCATCGCGGGCGAGGGCGACTGCTTCGGCGTCGGCGACGCCGAGGGGTTCGCGGCCGGGTCGGCCGCCTGGTCCTTCTTGTCCTTGTCGAACACGCCGCCGACCACGAGGCCGACGAGTGTCGCGACGACGACGGCCACCGCCGCGCCGATCACGGCCATCCGCCGACGCGTCTTGTGACGGGCCTCGACCCGACGCTTCTGCTGGCGCTCGTACTTTTCCCTGGCGAGCTGTCGCCGCCGCTGATCGCTCGTGACCACCGGGTCGTCTCCTTGTGCGTCTCTGGTACCGCTGTCCGGGCTGGGCTAGGCCGTACCGTATATGGGTTCGCTGTGTAATGAGCGGCGCCGGTAGGCTCTGAGCAGCAGCATTCCGATCCACGGCCGCTGCCGAAGCTCCCGCCGGACGACGATTGAGGGACGAACGTGCTGATTGCCGGGTTCCCCGCCGGGGCCTGGGGGACCAACTGCTATGTGGTCGCCCCCGCCGCCGGTGAGGAGTGCGTCATCATCGACCCGGGCCACCAGGCCACGCAGGGTGTCGAGGAGACGCTGAAGAAGCATCGGCTCAAGCCCGTCGCGGTCGTCCTGACCCACGGCCACATCGATCATGTGGCCTCCGTGGTCCCGGTGTGCGGAGCACACGACGTACCGGCCTGGATCCACCCCGAGGACCGCTACATGATGAGCGACCCGGAGAAGGCCCTCGGCCGCTCCATCGGGATGCCGCTCATGGGCGAGCTGACCGTGGGCGAGCCGGACGACGTCCGCGAACTCACCGACGGCGCCGCCCTGAAGCTGGCCGGAATGGACTTCTCGGTGGCCCACGCGCCCGGCCATACGAAGGGGTCGGTGACCTTCCGGATGCCCGAGCTGGCCGACATCCCGCCGGTCTTCTTCTCGGGCGACCTGCTCTTCGCCGGCTCCATCGGACGCACCGACCTGCCCGGTGGCTCCCACGCCGAGATGCTCCAGTCGCTGGCCCGCGTGTGCCTGCCGCTGGACGACTCGACGGTGGTGCTGTCCGGCCACGGTTCCCAGACCACCATCGGCCGCGAGCGCGCGACCAACCCGTACCTGCGGGAAGTCGCCGCCGGCCTGGGAGCGAACCCGAGTGGTGCCGCCCCCGCCCCACGACGAGGAATGTGACGAGAGTTTCGTGAGTACTTTCCAGGCCCCCAAGGGCACGTACGACCTGCTGCCGCCCCGCTCGGCGACCTTCCTCGCGGTGCGCGAGGCGATCGCCGCGCCGCTGAGGAACTCCGGCTACGGGTACGTCGAGACCCCCGGCTTCGAGAACGTCGAGCTCTTCTCCCGAGGTGTCGGCGAGTCCACCGACATCGTCAGCAAGGAGATGTACACCCTCACCACGAAGGGCGGCGACCAGCTGGCCCTGCGCCCCGAGGGCACCGCCTCCGTGCTGCGCGCGGCGCTCCAGGGCAACCTGCACAAGCTCGGCGGCCTGCCCGTCAAGCTCTGGTACTCCGGCTCGTACTACCGCTACGAGCGGGCGCAGGCGGGCCGCTACCGCCACTTCTCGCAGGTCGGCGCCGAGGCGATCGGCGCCGAGGACCCGGCGCTGGACGCCGAACTGATCATCCTGGCCGACCAGGCCTACCGTTCGCTCGGCCTGCGCAACTTCCGCATCCTGCTGAACTCGCTGGGCGACAAGGAGTGCCGTCCGGTGTACCGGGAGGCGCTCCAGGCCTTCCTGCGCGGGCTCGACCTGGACGCGGACACCGTGCGCCGGGCCGACATCAACCCGCTGCGGGTGCTCGACGACAAGCGGGCGGACGTCCAGAAGCAGCTGGTCGGCGCCCCGATGCTGCGGGACTTCCTGTGTGACGCGTGCAAGGCGTACCACGAGGAGGTGCGGGCGCTGGTGACGGCGGCCGGCGTCGCCTTCGAGGACGACGAGAAGCTCGTGCGCGGGCTCGACTACTACACCCGGACCACCTTCGAGTTCATCCACGACGGACTGGGCTCGCAGTCGGCGGTCGGCGGCGGCGGCCGCTACGACGGCCTGTCCGAGATGATCGGCGGCCCGGCGCTGCCGTCGGTGGGCTGGGCGCTGGGCGTGGACCGTACGGTGCTCGCGCTGGAGGCGGAGGGCGTCGCGCTGGACATTCCGGCGGCCACCTCGGTCTTCGCGGTGGCGCTGGGCGAGGCCAAGCCGGTGCTGTTCGGGCTCGTGACCGAGCTGCGGCGGGCGGGTGTCGCGGCGGACATCTCGTACGGGGGCAAGGGCCTCAAGGGTGCGATGAAGGACGCGAACCGGAGCGGGGCGCGCCTCGCCGTGGTCGCGGGTGACCGGGATCTCGCGGAGGGCGTGGTCCAGCTGAAGGACATGCAGTCCGGGGAGCAGACCTCCGTGGCGGTCGCCGATCTGGTCGCCACGGTCCAGGCCCGCCTGGCCTGACGGCCGTTGCACGTGGCGCGGGGTTCGCGGGGCTCTGCCCCGGCCGGGCCCCGCGCCTCCTTATGTCCACCGAACTTATGTCCACCGAACGGTGGACGGCAGGCCTCGTACGGCACAATGGCCCCTGCTTTATGACCTTGCAGATGTGGAGCGGGCGGTATGACGACACGAGGCACTGACGCAGACACCGCCGCACCGCGGACCGTCGGCGGCAGCCGGGCGCTGGCCCTGCTGCTCGTGATCACGGGAGCCGCGGGCCTGCTCGCCGCGTGGGTGATCACGATCGACAAGTTCAAGCTGCTGGAGGACCCGAACTTCACGCCGGCCTGCAGCCTGAACCCGATCGTCTCCTGCGGCAACATCATGAAGAGCGACCAGGCGTCCGCCTTCGGCTTCCCGAACCCGATGCTGGGGCTGGTCGCCTACGGGATCGTGATCTGCGTCGGGATGAGCCTGCTCGCCGGGGCCCGGTTCCGCGGCTGGTACTGGCTCACGCTCAACGCGGGCGCCCTCTTCGGCGTCGGCTTCTGCACCTGGCTGATGTACCAGTCGCTGTACAACATCAACTCGCTGTGCCTGTGGTGCTGCCTGGCCTGGGTCGCCACCATCGTCATGTTCTGGTACGTGACCTCGCACAACGTCCGCAACCGGCTGCTGCCCGCACCGGGCTGGCTGCGGGGCTTCTTCGACGAATTCGCGTGGGTGCCGCCCGTCCTGCACATCGGGATCGTCGGGATGCTGATCCTGACCCGCTGGTGGGACTTCTGGACCTCCTGATCCTCCAGGTCCCCCCGGTCCTTCCTGATCGGTCCGGCGGGAGTGTCGGTGGGCTCGCATAGGCTTCCCGTGTGGAACCAGATCTCTTCACCGCCGCTGCCGAAGACCGCCAGGAGAAGGACCCCTCGACTTCCCCGCTCGCCGTCCGGATGCGCCCGCGCACCCTGGACGAGGTGGTGGGCCAGCAGCACCTGCTGAAGCCGGGCTCGCCGCTGCGGCGGCTGGTGGGGGAGGGTGCCGGGGGACCGGCCGGAGCCTCGTCGGTCATCCTCTGGGGCCCGCCGGGCATCGGCAAGACCACGCTCGCGTACGTGGTCAGCCAGGCGACGCAGAAACGGTTCGTGGAGCTGTCCGCGATCACCGCGGGCGTCAAGGAGGTACGGGCCGTCATCGAGGGCGCCCGGCGAGCGGCGGGCGGGTACGGCAAGGAGACCGTGCTCTTCCTCGACGAGATCCACCGCTTCAGCAAGGCGCAGCAGGACTCGCTGCTGCCGGCCGTCGAGAACCGCTGGGTGACGCTGATCGCGGCGACCACGGAGAACCCGTACTTCTCGATCATCTCGCCGCTGCTGTCGCGGTCGCTGCTGCTGACGCTGGAGCCGCTGACGGACGAGGACCTGAGCGCCCTGATGCGGCGGGCCCTGACGGAGGAGCGGGGGCTGGGCGGGGCCGTTTCCCTGCCGGCCGATGCGGAGGCGCACCTGCTGCGGATCGCCGGTGGCGACGCGCGACGGGCGCTGACGGCGCTGGAGGCGGGGGCCGGGTCGGCCATCGCCAAGGGCGAGGACGAGATCACCCTCCAGACGGTGGAGGAGGCGGTCGACCGGGCTGCGGTCAAGTACGACCGGGACGGTGACCAGCACTACGACGTGGCGAGCGCGCTCATCAAGTCGATCCGCGGCTCGGACGTGGACGCCGCGCTGCACTATCTGGCGCGGATGATCGAGGCGGGGGAGGACCCGCGGTTCATCGCGCGCCGGCTGATGATCTCGGCGAGCGAGGACATCGGGCTGGCCGACCCGACGGCCCTGCCGATCGCCGTGGCGGCGGCGCAGGCGGTCGCGATGATCGGCTTCCCGGAAGCCGCGCTGACGCTGTCGCACGCGACCATCGCGCTGGCGCTGGCCCCGAAGTCGAACACCGCGACCACCGCGATCGGCGCGGCGCTGGCCGACGTCCGGGCGGGTCTGGCGGGGGCCGTGCCGGCGCATCTGCGGGACGGGCACTACAAGGGGGCGGCGAAGCTGGGGCACGCGGTGGGGTACGTGTACCCGCACGACGTGCCGGGCGGCATCGCCGCGCAGCAGTACGCGCCGGACGAGATCCACGGCAAGCGGTACTACGAGCCGACGCGGTACGGCGCGGAGGCGCGGTACGCGGACGTGGTGGAGAAGGTCCGCGAGCGCCTGCGCGGCGGCGGGTCCTGACCGCCGGCCCACTGCGGATCCGGGCGGAGCCCGGTTACGGGAGAGCCCTGGGGCTGCCGCGCATCGGACGTCCCGTGCCGTTGATCCTCAAAGTCGCCGCGGCCCTGGCCGGGCGGGTGCCGTCGCCGCCGGGGCCCGGCTGGCCGGGCTGAAGGTCGAGTGGGGCCGGAACCGGGAGACGTACCGGCGCGAGAACTTCGGCCGGTACCGGTCCGACGCAACCGACGCCGTGGGCGGCCGCAACGGGGCTGCGACACCCGCGACGACGTACTGCGCCGCGCCTTCGACGAACTGCGCGAGGGTGCCCGTGCGTCGTCCTGTCCGGGGTGCTGCACGACACGTACACCGGCAAGGAACTGCCCTACCTGCCCGGCGTAGGACCCGGAACCTCCTACGAGGCCGCCGAGAAGAGGGTGTGCATCGCGCGGCGCAGGCCGCCGACGTCGGCCACCGGATCCGGGAAGTCGAAGCGGGCGTCGAAGGAGCCGGTCGCGCCCCCGGTGAAGCGCACGCGCAGCCCCAGGCGGTCCAGGGCCAGCGGAATCGCCTTCATGCCGGAGTCCTCCCGCGCGCCCAGCAGGCCGCACAGCTCGCCGAGCCGGTCGCCGTGGGCCGCGTGCAGATGCTGGAGCAGCTCGCTCTCGTGCGCCACCATCGGGTCGGGCTCCGTCGCGGCGAGGTCCTCCGGGTCCACGTGCTCGGCGCCCCACAGGTCGTCGACCGAGATCTCGCCGACCTCCAGCCGGAGCAGGACCCATGCCTGGGGCCCCGACAATCCCAGCAGCTCACCCACCGGACGGCGTTCCGCGAGCAGCGCCGCACAGGCCGCGCGGTCGTCCCCGCGGACCGCGGTCAGCCACCCGGCCAGCCACGCGCGGCCTCGGATACGATGGGGCACGGACACCGGCGCCACATCCGTGATCTCGATCACGGCGGTGAGGTCGTCGTCCTGGGCGTGAGCGGCTGCCCTGGCAGCCGCGGATTCCCCTGATACCAGGAGAATCACGTCCCCGTCCGGGGTGACGGTCCGTGTGGCGGGCACCCCTGTCCCGAGTTCCTCCCGGTCACAAGCACCCGGGAGCATGAGGGATACTGAGGCGTTGGACTCTACGAGGGTTCGTACGCGTTCGGCTCCGGTGAGCTGCCGAACGCCTTCCCTGGGACGCGGCTGACCTTGCCTATCGTCGTCGAAAGCAGATCCTGTTTCGTTTGGATCTGAACTTCGATGCGCACTGGGCAGGGGGATCCCATGCGGTCGAGACATTACGTCCTCCTCGCTAAGGTAAGCCTCACCTAACTTACATGGAGGTAGGTTCCACGTGAACCAGAAGCGACCCAAGGTCAAGAAGTCGCGTGCCCTCGGCATTGCGCTGACCCCGAAGGCCGTCAAGTACTTCGAGGCCCGCCCCTACCCGCCGGGCGAGCACGGCCGTGGCCGCAAGCAGAACTCGGACTACAAGGTTCGTCTGCTGGAGAAGCAGCGTCTGCGCGCTCAGTACGACATCTCTGAGCGTCAGATGGCCCGCGCGTACGACCGCGCCAAGAAGGCCGAAGGCAAGACGGGCGAGGCGCTTGTCGTCGAGCTCGAGCGTCGCCTCGACGCCCTGGTTCTGCGTTCGGGCATCGCCCGCACCATCTACCAGGCCCGCCAGATGGTCGTTCACGGCCACATCGAGGTCAACGGCGACAAGGTCGACAAGCCGTCGTTCCGTGTCCGCCCGGACGACGTCATCACGGTGCGCGAGCGCAGCCGCGAGAAGGTTCCGTTCCAGGTTGCCCGTGAGGGTGGCTACGCAGGCGAGGGCGAGACCCCGCGCTACCTGCAGGTCAACCTGAAGGCCCTGGCCTTCCGCCTGGACCGCGACCCGAACCGCAAGGAAATTCCGGTCATCTGCGACGAGCAGCTCGTCGTCGAGTACTACGCCCGCTGATCCAGCGGACGTAGCCTCACAGGCTGGTCAGCCCGCCGGTTCCCCCTTGGGGGAGCCGGCGGGCTTCCTGTTTCCCCGGTGCCCTGCGCCCGAGCCCGAGCCCTCGCCCGTGCCCGTGCCCGGTCCGGCGGCCGGTCCCGGCGCAGGACGGGGCCGTGGCATCGACCCCGGCGCGGCCGCCGGCTCCGGCGCCCGCAGGGCCCGCTCCACCAGCTCGTCCACCGACAGGGTGCGCCCGTGCCCCGCGCACGCCGCGTACCGCTCGGCGCCCAGCAGCTCACCCGCCCGCTCCTGGCACATCAGCCGCGGGGCGTTGAAGTACCCCGAGCCGAAGAGCTGCATCCCCACCCCGTCCCACAGCGGCTCCGCGGCGCCCTGGAGCACCGCGGCCTCCGCCGGACTGCCCTCCGTGACGTTGACCAGCGCGAGCAGCTCCACCGCCAGCACCAGGCCCACCAGGTCCCGGAACGTGTGGTTGATGGTCACGCACTCCGTCAGCAGCCGCCGCGCCTGCGCCACGGCGCCCGCGTCGAGCGCCGCGTAGGCGAGGACGTACAGGGCGTAGGCCTTCGTCCAGCGCTCCCCGCGCTCCTCGCAGATGTCCCGGACCTCCTCGCTCAGCGCGAGCGCGGCCGGCAGGTCCCCCTGGAAGGCCAGGGTCATCGCCAGCTCCACCTGGCACATCAGCACGTTGCTGTTCAGCTCCCCGGCCGCCCGGTACCGCTCCAGCGCCGAGCGCAGCAGCTCCGCGGCCCGCCCCATGTCGTCCGAGATCAGCGCCAGGCAGCCGAGCCGGTGTACGGCGTAGGCCGCGGCCAGCGCGTTCCCGCTCGCCCGGGCCCGGTCCCGGCACTCGTACAGCGCGCTCATCGAGGCCACCGCGTCCCCCTGCAGGGCCGCGACGTAGCCGAGCACTCACAGCGCCTTCAGCCGCGAGCCCTCGTGCTCCGACTCCGCCGGGCCCCGGCCGCCCTCCAGGGTGCGCTCCAGCCAGTGCCGGCCCTCGGTGAGCCGGCCGCAGCCCGCCCAGTAGAACCACAGGGTGCCCGCCAGGTACCGGCCCAGGTGGATCTCCTCCGGCTCGTCCAGGCAGCACTCCAGCGCCAGCCGCAGATTCGGCAGCTCCGCCTCCACCAGCGCGGCCACCTCCTGCTGGCGCGGGCTGAACCAGTCGAGCTCGCACCACGTCGCCAGGCCCATGTACCAGTCCCGGTGCCGGCGCCGCAGCCGCCCCGCGTCGCCCAGCGACTCCAGCCAGCCCGCCCCGTAGATCCGTACGGTCTCCAGCATCCGGTAGCGCATGCCCGCGGCCGTCTCCTCCCGGACCAGCAGGGACTGCGAGAGCAGCTCCCCGACCAGGTCCAGCACGGACTCCACCGGCAGGTCCGGGCCCGCGCACACGTACTCGGCGGCGTCGAGGTCGAACTGCCCGCCGAACACCGAGAGCCGCGCCCACAGCAGCCGCTCCTCGGCCGTGCACAGCTCATGGCTCCAGCCGATCGCCGTACGCAGCGCCCGGTGCCGCGGCAGCGCCCCGCGCGAGCCGCCCGTCAGCAGCGTGAAGCGGTCCTCGAGCCGGGCCAGCACCTGCGCGGCGGACAGCGCCCGCAGCCGGCCCGCCGCCAGCTCCAGCGCCAGCGGGAGCCCGTCGAGCCGGGCGCACAGCTCGCCCAGCACGGCGCGGTTCGCGTCGGTCACGGCGAAGCCGGGGTCGGCCGCCGAGGCCCGCGCGGCCAGCAGCTCCAAGGCCTCGGCCGGATCCAGCGGGGCCAGCGGGAAGGCCAGCTCCCCGTCCACGGCCAGGGGCCGCCGGCCCGCCGCCAGCACCCGCAGGCCGGGGGAGCGGCGCAGCAGCTCCCGCACCAGCTCGGCGGTCTCCTCGACCAGCTGCTCGAACCCGTCGAGGACCAGCAGCAGCCGCCGCCCGGCCAGGTGTTCGGCCAGTACGGTCCGCGGCGGCCGGGTGGTGTGGTCGGTCAGCCCGAGCGCCTCGGCCAGGGTGAGCTCCAGCAGCGCCGCATCCCGTACGCCGGACAGCTCGGCCAGCCATACGCCGTCGCAGTAGCGTTCCTGCGCATCCTCGGCCGGCCATGGCCCGCGCGCCGCCGCCAGCGCCAGCCGGGACTTGCCCACCCCGCCGACACCGGTCACCGTGACCAGTCGCGAGGTCTCCAGCAGTCGCCCCAACTCCGCGAGTTCTCCACCCCGGCCGACGAAGCCGCCCAGCTCCGAGGGAAGATTGCCGCGGGGCCTGCCGGGGAGGGGTCTGTGTCGCATGGGACACGGAGGGTAGCGGTCCGCATGCGGCGCGTACAAGGCGAGGGGCGGCGCACCCGGAATTCCGGTACGGCCGGGGATCTCCGGCGCGATAGGGTCGGAGGACGACTTTTTCCGTGGATTTTCCAGGTGCAGGGAGCGGTGCAACGTGTCCGGTGGAGAGGTGGCCGGGATTCTCGTGGCCGTCTTCTGGGCCATCCTGGTCTCCTTCCTCGCCGTGGTGCTGGTGAGGCTGGCCCAGGTGCTCAAGGCGACCACCAAGCTGGTGGCCGACGTGACCGAGCAGGCCGTCCCGCTGCTCGCGGACGCTTCCACGACCGTCCGCTCCGCGCGCACCCAGCTCGACCGGGTCGACGCCATCGCGAGCGACGTCCAGGAGGTCACCTCCAACGCCTCCGCGCTGTCCTCCACCGTGGCCTCCACCTTCGGCGGCCCGCTGGTCAAGATCGCGGCCTTCGGCTACGGCGTGCGCAAGGCGCTCGGCCGGACGGACGAGGCGCCGCAGAAGACCCCCCGACGAACCGTGATCGTCGGCCGTACGGTGCCGGCTGCCCGGCGCCGGAAGCAGAAGGGCTGAGACCTCCGATGTTCCGCCGAGCCTTCTGGTTCACCGCCGGCGCGGCCGCCGGCGTGTGGGCCACCACCAAGGTCAACCGGCAGCTGAAGAAGCTGACGCCGGAGAGCCTCGCCGCCCAGGCCGCCGACAAGGCCGTCGAGGCGGGCCACCGCCTCAAGGACTTCGCGCTCGACGTCAAGGCGGGAATGACCCAGCGCGAGGACGAGTTGAACGACGCCCTGGGACTGCACCACGACCCCGACCGTCCCGACAACGTCACCGCCCTCCCGGGGCCGCGGCGGCTGCGGGCCATCGAGCACGACCAGCACGACCAGACCACCCACCGCCCGAACCACTCGGCGGTTACGTACAACCGGAATGAGGACCACTGATGGAGTCGGCTGAAATCCGCCGCCGCTGGCTGAGCTTCTTCGAGGAGCGCGGTCACGCCGTTGTCCCTTCGGCGTCGCTCATCGCGGACGACCCGACTCTGCTGCTGGTCAACGCGGGCATGGTCCCCTTCAAGCCGTACTTCCTCGGCGAGACCAAGCCCCCGGCCCCCCGCGCCACCAGCGTGCAGAAGTGCGTGCGTACGCCGGACATCGAAGAGGTCGGCAAGACCACCCGCCACGGCACGTTCTTCCAGATGTGCGGCAACTTCTCCTTCGGCGACTACTTCAAGGAAGGCGCCATCCAGTACGCCTGGGAGCTGCTCACCAGCCCCGTGGCGGACGGCGGCTTCGGCCTTGAGCCCGAGAAGCTCTGGATCACCGTCTACCTCGACGACGACGAGGCCGAGCAGATCTGGCGCGAGAAGATCGGCGTCCCCGCCGAGCGCATCCAGCGCCTGGGCAAGAAGGACAACTTCTGGTCCATGGGCGTCCCGGGTCCCTGCGGCCCGTGCTCCGAGATCAACTACGACCGCGGCCCCGACTTCGGCGTCGAGGGCGGCCCCGCGGTCAACGACGAGCGCTACGTGGAGATCTGGAACCTGGTCTTCATGCAGTACGAGCGCGGCGCCGGCGACGGGAAGGAAGACTTCCCGATCCTCGGCGACCTGCCGTCGAAGAACATCGACACCGGTCTGGGTCTCGAGCGCCTCGCCATGATCCTGCAGGGCGTACAGAACATGTACGAGACCGACACCCTGCGCGTGGTCATGGACAAGGCCACCGAGCTGACCGGCGTGCAGTACGGCGCCGCCCAGGGCACCGACGTCTCGATGCGCGTGGTCGCCGACCACATCCGCACCTCCGTCATGCTCATCGGCGACGGCGTCACCCCCGGCAACGAGGGCCGCGGATACGTGTTGCGCCGCATCATGCGCCGCGCCATCCGCAACATGCGCCTCATGGGTGCCACGGGTCCGGTCGTCCAGGACCTCGTCGACGTCGTGATCAACACGATGGGGCGGCAGTACCCGGAGCTGGTCACCGACCGCAAGCGCATCCAGACCGTCGCGCTCGCCGAAGAGGCCGCCTTCCTCAAGGCCGTCAAGGGTGGCACCAACATCCTCGACACCGCCGTGACCGAGACCAAGGCCGCCGGCGGCACGGTCCTCTCCGGCGACAAGGCCTTCCTGCTCCACGACACCTGGGGCTTCCCGATCGACCTCACCCTGGAGATGGCCGCCGAGCAGGGCCTCGCCGTGGACGAGCCCGGCTTCCGCCGCCTGATGCAGGAGCAGCGCGACCGCGCCAAGGCCGATGCCAAGGCCAAGAAGACCGGCCACGCGGACATGTCCGCCTACCGGGAGATCGCCGACGGCTCCGGCGCCACCGAGTTCACCGGCTACGCCACCACCCAGGGCGAGTCCACCATCGTCGGCCTCCTGGTCAACGGCGTCTCCGCGCCCGCCGCCTCCGAGGGCGACGAGGTCGAGGTCGTCCTCGACCGCACCCCCTTCTACGCCGAGGGCGGCGGCCAGCTCGCCGACCAGGGCCGCATCAAGCTCGACTCCGGCGCCGTCATCGTCGTCCGCGACGTCCAGCAGCCGGTCCCCGGTGTGTCCGTGCACAAGGGCTCCGTCCAGGTCGGCGAGGTGACGGTGGGCGCCTCCGCGTACGCCGCCATCGACATCAACCGCCGCCGGGCCATCGCCCGCGCCCACTCCGCCACGCACCTGACCCACCAGGCCCTGCGCGACGCCCTGGGCCCGACGGCCGCCCAGGCCGGCTCCGAGAACTCGCCCGGCCGCTTCCGCTTCGACTTCGGCTCCCCGAACGCCGTCCCCGGCACGGTGCTCACCGACGTCGAGCAGAAGATCAACGACGTGCTCTCCCGCGAGCTCGACGTCACCGCCGAGATCATGAGCATCGACGAGGCGAAGAAGCAGGGCGCCATCGCCGAGTTCGGCGAGAAGTACGGCGAGCGCGTGCGCGTCGTGACCATCGGCGACTTCTCCAAGGAGCTGTGCGGCGGCACGCACGTCGGCAACACCGCCCAGCTGGGCCTGGTGAAGCTGCTCGGCGAGTCCTCCATCGGCTCCGGCGTACGCCGTGTCGAGGCCCTCGTCGGCGTGGACGCGTACAACTTCCTCGCCAAGGAGCACACCGTCGTCGCCCAGCTCCAGGAGCTGGTCAAGGGCCGTCCCGAGGAGCTCCCGGAGAAGATCGCCTCCATGCTCGGCAAGCTGAAGGACGCCGAGAAGGAGATCGAGAAGTTCCGCGCGGAGAAGGTCCTCCAGGCCGCTGCCGGTCTCGCCGCGAACGCCCAGGACATCCACGGCGTCGCCCTCGTCGTGGGCACCGTCCCGGACGGCACCGGCGCCGACGACCTGCGCAAGCTGGTCCTCGACGTCCGCGGCCGCATCCAGGGCGACCGCCCGGTCGTCGTCGCCCTGTTCACCGTGGCGAACGACCGCCCGCTGACCGTCATCGCCACCAACGAGGCGGCCCGCGAGCGCGGCCTCAAGGCCGGCGACCTGGTCCGTACGGCCGCCAAGACCCTCGGCGGCGGCGGTGGCGGCAAGCCGGACGTCGCCCAGGGCGGCGGCCAGAACCCGGGCGCCATCCCGGAGGCCATCAGCGCCGTCGAGCGCCTCGTCGTCGAGACGGCCTGACGATGACTCTGCGCCGCGGCCGCCGGCTCGCCGTCGATGTCGGGGACGCCCGGATCGGGGTCGCCTCGTGCGACCCCGATGGGGTGTTGGCCACACCGGTCGAGACCGTTCCGGGACGGGACATCCCCTTCGCCCACCGGCGGCTGCGGCAGCTCGTCGAGGAGTACGAGCCCCTCGAAGTCGTGGTCGGCCTGCCCCGCTCGCTCAGCGGGCGGGAGGGGCCGGCCGCGGCCAAGGTGCGTGTCTTCGCGAACGAACTGGCGAAGGGCATCAAGCCGGTGACGGTCCGTCTGGTGGACGAGCGGATGACCACGGTCACCGCCGCCCAAGGGCTGCGGGCCGCCGGTAGGAACGCGAAGAAGGGCCGGTCGGTCATCGACCAGGCAGCCGCAGTGGTCATCCTTCAGAACGCTTTGGAGACCGAACGGGTATCAGGTAATCCGCCTGGTGAGTGCGTCGAAGTAATTGTCTGATCGCGATACGGTAACGTTCCGCGCGACGTGACGGCATTCGAACAGCCGTCGCCCACCACCAAAGAGGCGGAACCGGGTGTCGCGGCAGACGGAGCCGCGGCCTTCGTCTCGCGGCTCTAGGGGATCGATGACTGAGTATGGCCGGGGCCCTGGCCCCGAACCGTGGCACCCTGAGGACCCGCAGTACGGGGACCAGGGGTGGATCGGGCACGAGCCCCAGCAGGGCCGGATGCCCTATGGCGGTGGCCCGCAGCAGCAGTATCCGCAGGAGCCGCAGTACCAAGACCCGCAGTACCAAGACCCGCAGTACCCGGAGCCGCAGTACCAGCAGCAGCCCCACCCACAGCAGTACCAGCAGCAGCCGCAGCAGCCGACGTACGGCGGCGGCCAGGTCTGGGACACCGGCCAGGGCCAGTACCTGGAGGTCCCGCAGACCACCGACCCGTACGCGGGCGGCGTGGACCCGTACGCCCAGCAGCAGCCCGTCGCCGCCTACCCCGGCGAGGCCCCCGACCTCTACAGCACCGCCGAGGCCTACCCGCCGCCGCAGCCCCCGGGCCGGCGCCGCGTGGCCACGGAGCCCGAGGAACAGTGGCAGGACGAGGAGACGGCCGAGGAGGCCGACTCGTTCCTGGCCGGCGGCGCGGGCAAGGGCGGCGACGGCGACGAGCCCTCCGGCCGCCGCTCCGGCCGCTCGAAGGACAAGCCGAAGAAGCGCAGCGGTACGGCGTGCCTGGTCGCGGCCGTCGTCATCATCGGCGTGGTCGGCGGTGGCGGCTACTACGGCTACACGTACCTCAAGGCCAAGTTCGGCGCGGCCGAGGACTACGCGGGCGAGGGCACCGGCTCCGTCAGCATCGACATCCCCAAGGGCACCGGCCTCGGTGAGATGGGCCGCATCCTCAAGGCGCACGGCGTCGTCGCGAGCGCGCAGGCCTTCGTCGACGCCGCTCACGTGCACCCCAAGGGCGGCGCCATCCAGGCCGGCTCGTACGCGATGAAGGAGCACATGTCGGGCAAGGCCGCCGTGGACCTCATGGCGAACGGCGCCGGCCTCAACGCCCTCGACGTCATCCCGGGCTGGCGCAACGTCCAGGTCTACGAGGCCATCGACAAGCGCCTCAAGCTCAAGGACGGCACGACGCACGACGTCGCCACCAAGGAGTTCAAGACCCTCGGGCTGCCCGACTGGGCCAACACCAACCCGAAGATCAAGGACCCGCTGGAGGGCTTCCTCTACCCGGCGCGCTACGACCTGAAGAAGGAGGCGACCCCGCAGACCCTCCTCAAGGAGATGGTGGCCAAGGCCACCCAGGCCTACGGGAACGCGGACCTCAAGGCGCAGGCCGCGAAGCTGAACCTGGAGAATCCGCTCCAGCTCCTCACCGTCGCGAGCCTCGTCCAGGCCGAGGGCAGGTACCAGCACGACTTCGACAAGATCTCCCGGGTCGTCTACAACCGCCTCAAGCCGGGCAACACCGAGACGTACGGCCTGCTCGACTTCGACTCCACGGTCAACTACATGAAGGGCCAGAGCACGCTGGACATCGGTTCCGTCGACGAGCTCCGCAAGATCGACGATCCGTACAACACGTACAAGATCAAGGGCCTGCCGGCCGGTCCCATCGGCAACCCCGGTCCGGACGCGCTGAAGTCGGCGCTCAACCCGGCACCCGGCCCCTGGTACTACTTCGTGTCGATCAACGAGGACGAGACGCTGTTCGCCGTGACGAACGCCGAGCACAACCGCAACCGCGAGAAGTACGAAGAGGAACGGAAGAAGACCGGCCAGTGATACGCGCAGCAGTGCTGGGCTCACCCATCGAGCACTCCCTCTCCCCGGTGCTGCACCGCGCCGCGTACCAGGAGCTCGGCCTCGACGACTGGTCCTACGACCGGTTCGAGATCGACGAGGCCGCGCTCCCGGCGTTCGTGGCCGGCCTCGGCGCCGAGTGGGCCGGGCTCTCGCTGACCATGCCGCTCAAGCGGGCGATCATCCCGCTGCTCGACGGGATCAGCGACACCGCCGCCTCGGTCGAGGCGGTCAACACGGTCGCCCTCACGAAGGACGGCCGGCGGATCGGCGACAACACCGACATCCCCGGCCTGATCTCCGCGCTCCGCGAACGGGGCGTGGAGAAGGTGGAGTCCGCCGCCGTCCTCGGCGCCGGGGCCACCGCCTCCTCGGCGCTCGCCGCGCTCTCGCGGGTCTGCGCCGGCGAGGTCACGGCGTACGTCCGTTCGCGGGCCCGCGCCGACGAGATGCGCCACTGGGGCGAGCGGCTCGGCGTGCCCGTCCGCACGGCCGACTGGTCGGACGCGGCCGAGGCGCTGACGGCGCCGCTGGTGATCGCCACGACCCCGGCCGGTGCGACGGACGAGCTGGCCGCGGCCGTGCCCGAGCGCCCCGGCACGCTGTTCGACGTCCTGTACGAGCCCTGGCCGACCGCGCTCGCCGCGGCCTGGTCCGAGCGCGGCGGAAAGCTCCTCGGCGGCCTGGACCTCCTGGTCCACCAGGCGGTGCTCCAGGTCGAGCAGATGACGGGCCGCACCCCGGGCCCGCTCGCCGCCATGCGGGCCGCCGGTGAAGCGGCCCTGCGCGAGCGCCACATGTAGGGAGCGGATAGCCGCACCCGTCACCCTGCGTGGGTGCGTCGTCGTCCGACAGTTGGACCGAGGGCGGCGCACCGACCCGGACATGGGAGGATCGGGTGAGGCGGGTCCGGGCCGCGCACCCGATCGCGCCGTCGCTGTACCAGGCGCGAGCATGAGGAGCATCGTTGAGCAGGTTGCGTTGGCTGACCGCCGGGGAATCGCACGGACCGGCGCTGGTGGCGACGCTGGAGGGGCTTCCCGCCGGCGTCCCGGTCACCACCGAGCTGGTGGCCGACCACCTGGCCCGGCGCCGGCTCGGCTACGGGCGCGGTGCCCGGATGAAGTTCGAGCAGGACGAGATCACCTTCCTCGGCGGCGTTCGCCACGGGCTGTCGCAGGGGTCACCGATCGCCGTCATGATCGGCAACACCGAGTGGCCCAAGTGGGAGACCGTGATGTCGGCCGACCCGGTCGACCCGTCGCTGCTCAAGGAGACCGGCCGTAACGCGGCGCTGACCCGCCCGCGCCCCGGCCACGCCGATCTCGCGGGCATGCAGAAGTACGGCTTCTCCGAGGCCCGCCCGATCCTGGAGCGTGCCAGCGCCCGCGAGACCGCCGCGCGCGTCGCCCTCGGAGCCATCGCCCGGTCCTTCATCAAGGAGACCGCGGGCATCGAGATCGTCTCGCACGTCGTCGAACTGGCCGCCGCCAAGGCCCCGTACGGCGTCTACCCGACCCCCGCCGACGTCGAGAAGCTCGACGCGGACCCGGTGCGCTGCCTCGACGCCGACGCGTCGAAGGCGATGGTCGCGGAGATCGACCAGGCCCACAAGGACGGCGACACCCTCGGCGGAGTCGTCGAGGTCCTCGCGTACGGGGTGCCGGTCGGCCTCGGCTCGCACGTCCACTGGGACCGCCGCCTCGACGCGCGCCTCGCGGCCGCGCTCATGGGCATCCAGGCCATCAAGGGCGTCGAGGTCGGCGACGGCTTCGACCTCGCCCGCGTGCCCGGCTCCCAGGCCCACGACGAGATCGTCTCCACCCCCGAGGGCCTCAGGCGCACCTCCGGCCGCTCCGGTGGCACCGAGGGCGGTCTGACCACCGGCGAGCTGCTGCGCGTACGGGCCGCGATGAAGCCGATCGCGACCGTGCCGAAGGCGCTCGCGACCGTGGACGTCGCCACCGGCGAGGCCGCCGTCGCGCACCACCAGCGCTCCGACGTCTGCGCCGTGCCCGCCGCGGGCATCGTCGCCGAGGCCATGGTCGCCCTGGTGCTGGCCGACGCCGTCGTCGAGAAGTTCGGCGGCGACTCCGTACCGGAGACCCGGCGCAACGTGCGCTCGTACCTCGACAACCTGCAGATCCGGTGACGGGGGGACCAGTGGTCGTCCTGGTCGGACCCATGGGGTCCGGCAAGTCCACGGTGGGCGAGCTGCTCGCACAGCGGCTCGGCGCGGCCTACCGGGACACCGACGCGGACATCGTCGCCGCGCAGGGCCGGGAGATCTCGGACATCTTCGTCGACGAGGGCGAGCCGTACTTCCGCGAGCTGGAGCGGCAGGCGGTCGCGGCCGCCGTCGCCGGGCACACCGGAGTCCTCGCCCTCGGCGGCGGGGCCGTCCTCGACGAGGGGACGCGCGCGCTGCTGGCCGGGCTGCCCGTCGCCTATCTGTCGATGGACGTCGAAGAGGCCGTACGACGCGTGGGCCTCGGCGCCGCGCGCCCGCTGCTCGCCGTCAACCCGCGCCGCCAGTGGCGCGAGCTGATGGAGGCCCGGCGCCCCCTGTACACCGAAGTCGCGCGAGTCGTGGTGGCCACCGACGACCGCACCCCCGAAGAGGTCGCCCAGGCGGTCCTCGACGCTCTGGAGTTGAAGGACGTATGACAGACCAGGTGACGCGCATCCACGTCGGCGGCGGCGCCGGCCACGACCCGTATGACGTGCTGGTCGGCCGTCAGCTGCTCGGCGAACTGGGCAGCCTGATCGGTACGAAGGCCCGGCGGGTCGCCGTGATCCACCCCGAGGCCCTGGCCTCGACCGGAGAGGCCCTGCGCGACGACCTCGCCGAGCAGGGCTACGAGGCCGTCGCCATCCAGGTGCCGAACGCCGAGGAGGCCAAGACGGCCGAGGTGGCGGCGTACTGCTGGAAGGCGCTCGGCCAGTCCGGCTTCACCCGGACCGATGTGATCGTCGGCGTCGGCGGCGGCGCCACCACCGACCTCGCGGGCTTCGTCGCGGCCACCTGGCTGCGCGGGGTGCGCTGGATCGCCGTGCCGACCACCATCCTGGCCATGGTGGACGCCGCGGTCGGCGGCAAGACGGGCATCAACACCGCCGAGGGCAAGAACCTCGTCGGCGCCTTCCACCCGCCGGCGGGCGTGCTCTGCGACCTCGCCGCGCTGGATTCGCTGCCGGTCAACGACTACGTCAGCGGCCTCGCCGAGATCATCAAGGCCGGTTTCATCGCCGACCCGGTGATCCTCGATCTGGTCGAGGCGGACCCGGAGGCGGCGCGCACGCCCGCGGGGCCGCACACGGCCGAGCTGATCGTGCGCTCGATCCAGGTCAAGGCCGACGTGGTCTCCAGCGACCTGAAGGAGGCCGGGCTGCGGGAGATCCTCAACTACGGCCACACCCTCGCGCACGCCATCGAGAAGAACGAGCGCTACAAGTGGCGCCACGGCGCCGCCGTGTCGGTGGGCATGGTCTTCGCGGCCGAGCTCGGCCGGCTCGCGGGCCGCCTCGACGACGCGACGGCCGACCGGCACAAGGCGGTGCTCGCCTCGGTGGGGCTGCCGCTGACCTACCGCGGCGACCAGTGGCCCAAGCTGCTGGAGGCCATGAAGGTCGACAAGAAGTCCCGCGGCGACCTGCTGCGCTTCATCGTGCTGGACGGGCTGGCCAAGCCGACCGTGCTGGAAGGGCCCGACCCGGCCGTCCTGGTGGCGGCGTTCGGCGAGGTCGCGGCCTGAGCGGTCGACCTGACCGGCGGGCGTGAACGAACGGGCGTGAACGGGCGGGCGTGAACCGTCGGACACCCGCGGTCGTATAACGTTCTCGCATCAGTCGTGTGGGAACGAGACGGAGTGGCACCGGATGCAGCATGGAGTGGGGGGCGTGAGCTGGGAGTCGTCGGGTCAGCACCCGGCGGCGCCCCCGCAGCCGCCGATACCGCCTGCGCAGGGCTGGCCGGTGCCGCCCGTGCCGGTGGCCGCGGCGCCCCCCGTACAGCACGCGCCGATGGCGTCGGCCGCGCCGGTCCCCGACGCGGCCACCGGGCACGTCCCGCTGCCGCCCGCGGTCGCGGGGACCGGCGGGGCCACGCTCGCCGTCCTGCTCATCGGCCCCGCCGGGGCGGGCAAGACCACCGTGGCCCGGCACTGGGCGGCCACCCGGCCCGTCCCCACCGCGCACATCAGCCTGGACGACGTACGGGAATGGGTGTGCTCGGGCTTCGCGGACCCGCAGGCGGGCTGGAACGACCATTCCGAGGCCCAGTACCGCCTCGCCCGCCGTACGTGCGGTTTCGCCGCCCGCAACTTCCTGGCGAACGGCATCTCCTGCATCCTCGACGACGCCGTCTTCCCCGACCGGCCGGTGGTCGGGCTCGGCGGCTGGAAGCGGCACGTGGGGCCCGCCCTGCTGCCCGTCGTGCTGCTGCCGGGCCTGGAGATCGTCCTGGAGCGCAACGCGGCCCGCTCCGGAAACCGCCGGCTCTCCGACGAGGAGGTCGCGCGGATCCACGGCCGCATGGCGGGCTGGTACGGCTCCGGACTGCCGATCATCGACAACTCGCACCTGGACGTCGACGGCACCGCCCGCGCCCTGGACGAGACGCTGGCCCGGGCCATCGCGGCGCCCCCGCCCTGGTGATGTCGCGGCGGGGCCCCGGAGGCCCCGTCCGGACGCGCTCACCAGGCCGGATGCGCCGGGCGCTCGTAGGCTCGAAAACATGTCAGACGTGTACGCGGCCCGCCGGGGCCTGCTTCGCGACCGCTGTGCCGCCGCGGGGAACGCCGCCGCACTGATCACGCGTCCGGCGAACGTCCGCTACCTCACCGGGGCGTCTCCGCTGGGCGCCGTACTCCTGGTCGGGCCCGCCGGCGAGGACATGCTCTTCTGCGCCGGCCCGCCCACCGGGGAGTCCGACGAAGGGCGGCTCGACGAGCGGCTGAGGCTCTCCGTGCTGGAGGGTCCCGGCAGTGACCCGGCCGTCGCGGCCGCCGACCTGGCCGCCTCCGCGCGGGCCGAGTCCCTCGCCGTCGAGGAGCACCACCTCACCGTCGGCCGCCACCGCGCCCTGCGCTCCGTCGCGCCCAGGCTGCGCCTCGCGGACCTCGGCACGGCCGTCGAACAGCAGCGCCTGGTCAAGGACGAGGAGGAGATCGCCTGCCTGCGGATCGCCGCGGAGATCGCCGACCAGGCCCTGGGCGAGCTCTTGGAGTCGATCCTCGTGGGCCGCACGGAGCGGCACCTGGCCCTGGAGCTGGAGCGCCGCCTGGTGGACCACGGGGCCGACGGACCGGCCTTCCCGACCTCCGTGGGCACCGGCCCGCACTCGGGCCGCTCCCGGCACCGGCCCTCCGACCGGCGCGTGGAGGAGGGCGACTTCCTGTCCGTCTGCCTGGGCGCGAACTACCGCGGCTACCGGTGTGAGATCGGCCGTACCTTCGTGATCGGCACCACCCCCGCCGACTGGCAGATCGAGCTGTACGAGCTCGTCTTCGCGGCCCAACGGGCCGGGCGCGAGGCCCTGCTGCCCGGCGCCGCGTACCGCGATGTGGACCATGCCGCCCGCTCCGTACTCGACTCCGCAGGTCATGGTGAAGCCCTCGCTCCGTGGACCGGACACGGCGTCGGTCTCGAAATCGACGAGGACCCGCAGCTTGCACCTACGGCAATGGGTAAACTGGACGCTTGCGTGCCGGTCACCGTCGAACCGGGGGTTCACCTCCCGGGCCGGGGAGGTGTCCGGATCGATGACACGCTCGTCGTACGCCCCGAGGCGGACGGCGGTCCCGAGCTACTCACCATTACGACCAAGGAACTGCTTGCGCTCTAGCCCGCCGCGGCGGGCTGTGCGCGCACCCGTGGTCTTCCAGTGCAGGAGATTCCGCAACCGTGGCTTCCACGAACGACCTCAAGAACGGCATGGTGCTCAAGCTCGACGGTGACCAGCTCTGGTCCGTCGTCGAGTTCCAGCACGTCAAGCCCGGCAAGGGCCCGGCCTTCGTGCGCACCAAGCTCAAGCACGTGCTCTCCGGCAAGGTCGTCGACAAGACCTTCAACGCCGGCACGAAGGTCGAGACGGCCACCATCGACCGCCGTGACATGCAGTTCTCGTACATGGACGGCGAGTACTTCGTCTTCATGGACATGGGCACCTTCGACCAGCTGATGGTCGACAAGAAGGCTGTCGGCGACGCCGCCAACTTCCTGCTGGAGGGCTTCACCGCCTCCGTGGCGCAGCACGACGGCGAGGTGCTCTACGTCGAGCTCCCGGCCGCGGTCGAGCTCGTCATCGAGCACACCGACCCGGGCGTCCAGGGCGACCGCTCCACCGGCGGCACCAAGCCCGCCACGCTGGAGACCGGTTACGAGATGCAGGTCCCGCTCTTCGTCACCACCGGCGAGAAGGTCAAGGTTGACACCCGCACCGGCGGCTACCTCGGCCGGGTGAACAGCTAACCGTGGCTGCCCGGAGCAACGCGCGCAAGCGCGCTTTCCAGATCCTGTTCGAGGCCGACCAGCGCGGGGTGCCCGTGCGCGAGGTCCTCGCGGACTGGATCCGCCACGCGAGGTCCGACGACCGGCAGCCGCCGGTCAGCGCCTTCACGATGGATCTCGTCGAGGGGTACGCCGACAAGGTGGACCGCATCGACGACCTGATCATCACCTACGCCGTGGACTGGGACCTCGACCGCATGCCGGTCGTGGACCGGAACATCGTGCGCCTCGGTGCCTACGAGCTGATCTGGGTGGACGACACCCCGGACGCCGTGGCCATCGACGAGGCCGTCCAGCTGGCCAAGGAGTTCTCCACGGACGAGTCGCCCTCGTTCGTGAACGGGCTGCTCGGCCGGTTCAAGGACCTGAAGCCGAACCTGCGCCGCAGCGAGAGCTGACGCGCGCCGACGCTTCCTACGGAAGGGCCCCCCCCGCCCCCCCCGGGGGGCCCGACGGAATGGGGGGGGGGCGGCCGGGGGCGCCCGGACGCCACAGGAGCGTAATAAACAAGGACGCAGCCCCCGCAAAAGAGGGTG
>NZ_JBHWVJ010000107.1:0-22025 GCF_042736725.1 Streptomyces sp. NPDC060028
GGCCAGCGCCGAGAGCGCGGCGGCGGCGCGCGGGACCACGCCGGCGACCGCCGCGCCCAGGCCCCCGGGGCGGGCCGGCGGGACCCCGTCGCGGGAGGCCAGGGTCATGGCGAGCCGGGCGGTGACGGCGGCGACCACGGTGGCGAGGGCCCCGCGGAACCAGCCGTCGGCGTACGCGTTCGACAGGGCCGCGACCTGGATCAGCAGGGCGAACAGGAGGGTGACCACGCCGAAGGGCCCGATGTCGGACTGCTTCATGATGCGCAGCGCCTCGTCGGCCGGTTTGGCGCTGCCCAGCCCGTCCGCGGTGTCGGCGAGGCCGTCCAGGTGCAGGCCCCGGGTCAGGGCCGCCGGGACGGCGACGGTGACGGCGGCGGCGAGCAGCGGGCCGCCGCCCAGGAGCAGCAGGAGCACCCCCGCCGCCGCGGCGAGCAGCCCCACGACCAGCCCGGCGAGCGGGGCGCAGGCCATGCCGGTACGGGCGGCCGGGCGGTCCCAGCGGGTGATGCGGGCGGGCAGGACGGTGAGCGTGCCGAAGGCGAAGCGGAGCCCGTCGCACAGCGAAGCGCGGTCCGGGGGCGGCGTCAGCAGCGGACCGTCGTAGGAATCAGTCATCCGCGCGAACGCTACCTGCTCACGCCGGACGGTAAGTTACCCATTACGTGCCAAATGGGGAGCTGCCGAGCAGGGAGTCTGCGGTATGGGTCACTGGTGGTATCGGAACATCGTCGAACCGGGGAAGCTGCCGCTGCTGCTCGCCCTGCTCGCGTTCGTGACGTCGTTCCTGGTCACCCGTATGATCACCCGGCTGATCCGGGCCGGCAAGGGCCCCTTCAAGAACGTCACCCCGGGCGGTCTGCACGTCCACCACGTGGTGCCCGGCGTGATCCTCGTGATCATCGGCGGATTCGGATCGGTCGGCAGCGGCCGGCACGGCTTCGGCGCGGGGCTCTCGGCCGTGGTCTTCGGGCTGGGCGCGGGGCTGGTGCTGGACGAGTTCGCGCTGATCCTGCACCTGGACGACGTCTACTGGAGCGAGCAGGGCCGCAAGAGCGTGGAGATCGTGGTCCTGACGGCGGCGCTGGTGGGGCTGGTGCTGGGCGGCTTCCTGCCCTTCGGGGTCAACGACCTGAGCACCGACGAGCGGCACAGCCGCGGGCTGGTCGTCATAAACACCGCGACCAACTTCTTCCTGGCCCTGATCGCGCTGTGGAAGGGCAAACCGCGCACCGCCTTCTTCGGCACGGTCGTGCCGTTCGTGGCGCTGATCGGCGCGGTCCGCCTGGCCCGGCCGGGTTCCCCGTATGCGAAGCGGTTCTACGCGAACCGCCCGCGGGCCCGGGCCAGGGCCGGGCTGCGGGCCTTCCACCACGACCGCCGCTGGGCGGCGCCGCGCCGGAGGTTCGAGAACTTCATCGGGGGGACCCCGGACCCGGAGCGGGTCCCCCTCGGCGGCGAGAAACCCCCCGGGCCCTGACCCGGGGCCCGCCCCGGGCTCAGCCCGGGATCAGCCCGTCGTCGCTGAGCATGTCCTTGACCTCGTCCAGACTCGCGCCGGGACCGGGGAGGATCAGCTCGGACGGCTCCAGCGCGTCGTCGGGCAGCGGTTCGCCGAGCCGCCGTACGGCTTCGAGCAGCTCGCCCAGCGTGCGCCGGAAGCCCTCCTCGTCGCCGCTCTCCATCTCCGCGAGCAGGTCGTCATCCAGCTTGTTGAGCTCGGTGAAGTGGCTGTCGGCCAGCTTCACCTGACCTTCCCCCATGATGCGGACAATCATGACGGGCCCCGTCTCTACTGCTTGTCGAACCGGTGCTGGGTCTGCGCCTGCCGGTCGGTGCCGGGGGCACCGCCCTCGATGGCCTGCTGCTGGGCGGACGGGCCGCCCGCCAGCTCGGCCTTCATGCGCTGGAGCTCCAGCTCCACGTCCGTTCCGCCGGAGAGGCGGTCGAGCTCGGCCTGGATGTCGTCCTTGGAGCCGAGGCCGCTCTGGTCGTCGAGCGCGCCGGAGGCAAGCAGCTCGTCGATCGCTCCGGCCCGGGCCTGCAGCTGCGCCGTCTTGTCCTCGGCCCGCTGGATGGCCAGGCCGACGTCGCTCATCTCCTCGGAGATGCCGGAGAAGGACTCCGCGATCCGGGTCTGCGCCTGGGCCGCGGTGTAGGTGGCCTTGATGGTCTCCTTCTTGGTGCGGAAGGCGTCCACCTTGGCCTGCAGTCGCTGCGCGGCGAGGGTGAGCTTCTCCTCCTCGCCCTGGAGGGTCTGGTGCTGCACCTCCAGGTCGCTGACCTGCTGCTGCAGCGAGGCACGGCGGGACAGGGCCTCGCGGGCCAGGTCCTCGCGGCCCAGGGCGAGGGCCTTGCGGCCCTGGTCCTCCAGCTTGGAGGACTGGCCCTGGAGCTGGTTCAGCTGCAGTTCCAGGCGCTTGCGGGAGGTCGCCACGTCGGCGACGCCGCGGCGCACCTTCTGCAGCAGCTCAAGCTGCTTCTGGTACGAGTAGTCAAGGGTCTCGCGCGGGTCCTCGGCCCGGTCAAGGGCCTTGTTCGCCTTCGCGCGGAAGATCATCCCCATACGCTTCATGACACCGCTCATGGGCTTCGCGCGCCCCCTTCTAGACGGACTTCGCTCCAGGTCACCAACAGGACCCACAGTACGGGGCCTGTCTCTATTACCGCACTGTTCGAGTGCGGATGCGCTCCTCCTCCAGGACGACTACGCACCGTCCGTGTCAGGCGTAAGGAGTAGGTGCTTCCCCGACGGGCGTGAACACCTCGCACAGGGAAGACGCCCGCCGTTGCCGGATCGTTCCCCGCCGGGGTGGGGCCCATGCCGACGACCACGTACCCTTGGGTTTTGTGTTTGGTAGCCGCTCCTCCAAGGAAGAGAAGGCCGCCGCCACCGACAAGGTGAGCGCCGACCTCTCGCAGCCCCGTGACCCGCAGGCCCCGAAGGGCCGCCCGACGCCGAAGCGTGCTGTGGCCCAGTCGCAGCGCAAGGCCGTGGTGGCCTCGACCGGCAATCGCAAGGAGGATGCCAAGCGAGCCCGTGAGCGCCGCCGTGAAGAGATGGCGAAGCAGCGCGTGGCACTCGCCAATGGCGACGAGCGTTATCTGCCCGCCCGCGACAAGGGTCCCGTACGCAAGTTCGTGCGCGACTTCGTGGACTCCCGCTTCTCCGTCGCCGAGATGTTCCTGCCGCTGGCAGTGATCATCCTGGTGCTCAGCATGGTCCGCGTGCAGTCGATCCAGTCCATCGCGCTGATGCTGTGGCTCGGCGTGATCGTCCTGATCATCCTGGACTCCATCGGCCTGGTGTTCCGCCTCCGCAAGGCGCTCACCGAGCGCTTCCCGGACGAGCCGCGCCGCGGAGCCATCGCCTACGGCCTGATGCGCACCCTCCAGATGCGCCGGCTTCGCCTCCCGAAGCCGCAGGTCAAGCGCGGGGAACGGCCCTGAGCCGAAGGACGCCCGGAGCGCCGGGGGAAGGCTTCTCCGAAGGAGCCCGGCTGTGGCTCGAGGGACTCGGCGGACTGCGCAACGCCGTCCGCCAGGAGCTCGTGGGCCGGCAGGTCGACGAGCAGATCGCGCAGCGCTTCCCGGTCGGGCAGCGGCTGCGCGTCCTCGACGTCGGCATGGGCCAGGGCACGCAGGCGCTGCGCCTGGCCCGCGCCGGGCACAAGGTGACGGGCCTGGAGCAGGACCCCGGCATGCTGGAGGTCGCCCGCGAGGCGCTGGCCGAAGAGCCGGCCGGGATCCGCGACCGGGTCCGCCTGATGGAGGGCGACGGCCGCGAGACCGGCGCCCACTTCCTGCCGGGCAGTTTCGACGTGGTGCTGTGCCACGGGGTGCTGATGTATGTCCCCGAGCCGGACGCCATGCTCGCCGGGCTGGCCCGGATGCTCGCCCCTGGCGGGCTGCTGTCCCTGCTCGTGCGCAACGGCGACGCGCTCGCCATGCGGCCGGGCCTGGGCGCCGACTGGCAGGCCGCGCTGGCCGCCTTCGACAACATCGACTACACGAACCGGCTGGGCCTGGACGTACGGGCCGACCGGCTGGCCGGGCTGACGGCCACGCTGTCCGGGATCGGGGCCCCGCTCCAGGCCTGGTACGGCGTACGCGTCTTCACCGACGGGACCGAGGCCGGCGAGCAGCTCCCCCCGGACGAGGAGCTGGAGCGCCTGCTGGCCGCCGAGGACCGGGCCGGGCGGACCGACCCCTACCGCGGCGTCGCGGCCCTGCTGCACCTGTGCGGCGTACGGGGCTGATCCCGGACACGCGAAAGCCCGGACACACGAAAGCCCGGACCCCCGGTGGGGGCCCGGGCTTCTTCGCGGGCGCCGTCGGCCCTCAGGCCTCCAGGGCCGCGCGCAGGCTCATCGTGTAGAGCTCGACGCCGCTGTCGTCGGACAGCTTCACCTGCTCGGTGCCGCCCTCCAGGAGGTCCTTCCAGTACTCACCGACCCAGGACTCGGCGTCCCCCTGCGTGGTGAACTCTTCCGGTACCACCGACGGGGTCGTCTCGCTGCCATCGGCCGCCTCGAACCGCCACGTCCACGCCATGTCCGCCTCCGTTGCTCGTCAGCTGCTCGCACGCTTCTCGCCTTGAGTCTGCCCGCAGAGTAGCCGGGCGCGCACCACTCTCGGCGACGCGGGAGGATCATCCTGTGGAACTCACTCTGCTCGGCACCGGCACACCCGAAGGACTGCCCCGCCCCGGCTGTCCCTGCGCCGCCTGCGCGGTGTCCGTCGGGGCCCGGACCCGCGCCGCGACCTCGGTCCTCGTGGACGGGGCGCTGCTGCTCGACCTGACCCCCGGGGCGGTGCTGGCGGGCGCCCGCGCGGGGCACTCGCTGGCCGGCGTACGGCAGGTCCTGCTGACCCACCCGCACGACGGTCCCCCGGTGGAGCTGCCGCCGGGGCTGCCGGCCGCCGGGCGGGTACCGGACGGCCGGGAGCTGTCGGTGATCTCCGGGCACCGGGTGCGGGCGGTGGCGATGGACGCGCCGGGCACCGGGTACGAGGTGACGGGCCCGGACGGCAGCAGGCTGCTGTACCTGCCGCCGGGCGGGGCGCCGGCGGGGACGAACGGGGTCGCGCAGCGCCCGTACGACATGGTCCTCGCGGACGTGCCGGGCCGGCCCGAGGCACTGGCGCGGCTGCGAGCGAACGGTGCGATCGGCCCGGCCACGGACGTGGTCGCCGTACACCTGGACCACGACACCCCGCCCGGCGCCGAGCTGGAACGGCGCTGCGCGGCGGCGGGGGCCCGCGTCGTGCCGGACGGGACCACGGTGGTGGTGGGCGCGTACCACCCGGCGCCGGACGTGCCGCGCCGGACGCTGGTGCTGGGCGGGGCCCGCTCGGGGAAGTCGTACGAGGCCGAGCGGCGGCTGGAGTCCTTCCCGGAGGTGGTCTACGTCGCCACGAGCGGCACCCGCACGGGGGACCCGGAGTGGGCCCGGCGGGTCGGACAGCACCGGGAGCGGCGGCCGGGCGCCTGGCGGACGGTGGAGACCTGCGAGCTGGCTCCGCTGCTGGCGGACGCGGCGGGACCGCCGCTGCTGATCGACTGTCTGGCGCTGTGGCTGACCGACGCGATGGACCGGGCCGGGGCCTGGGACGACGCCGTCTGGGCGGGCGGCGGCCGCAAGGAGCTGGCCGAGCGCACCGCATCGCTCGTGGCGGCGGTACGGGCGACCCGGCGCACGGTGGTGCTGGTCAGCAACGAGGTGGGGGCGGGCGTGGTCCCGGCGACCCCCTCGGGCCGGCGCTTCCGCGACGAACTGGGCCGGCTGAACGCGTCCGTGGCCGCCGAGTGCGAGCACGTCCTGCTCCTGATGGCCGGCCAGGCGGTGCCGCTGAAGGGCTGACGCCCGGGTCGCGGAGCGGTGCTCCGCCCCGGGCACCGCGCCCCCGGGCCGGGCTTGGGGAGGGCCTTACCGGCTGTACGCTCTGGCAGATGACCACGCTGAATCTCGACGACTTCTCCGATCTGATCGAGCGCCCCGACGGGGGCGTCCGTCGTGATGCCGAGGAACGCCGTGAGCGGCTGGCCGTGCCGACCGGGGCGCTGGGGCGGCTCGACGAACTCGCGGAGTGGCTCGCCGCCGCGCAGGGGCGGGTGCCGGTCACGCCGATCGGGCGCCCCCGCGTCGTGCTGTTCGCCGCCGACCACGGGATCGCCTCCGAGGGGGTTTCCGCCCGCGCCGCCGGCAGCGCGCACGAGCTGGTCCGGGGCGTGCTCGACGGGACCAGTCCCGTCGCCATCCTGGCCGGGCGGCTCGGCGCCACCGTACGGATCGTCGACGCCGGTCTGGACTGCGAACCGGGGCTGCTCCCCGAGGACATCACCCGCCACCGCGTCCGGCGCGGCAGCGGGCGGATCGACGTCGAGGACGCGCTGACGGCCGAGGAGGCCGAGGCCGCGCTGCGGCTCGGGATGCGGATCGCCGACGAGGAGGCCGACTCGGGCACGGACCTCGTCGTCCTCGGGGACCTCAGCGTCGGCGGGACCACGGTCGCGGCGACGCTGGTGGCGGCCCTGTGCGGGACGGACGCCTCAGTCGTCACCGGCCGTGGCGGCGTGCCCATCGACGACCTGGCCTGGATGCGCAAGTGCGCGGCGATCCGCGACTCGCTGCGCCGGGCCCGCCCGGTGCTCGGCGACCAGGTCGCCCTGCTGGCGGCCGTCGGCGGCGCCGACGTCGCCGCGATCACCGGCTTCCTGCTCCAGTGCGCGGTGCGCCGTACCCCGGTCATCCTCGACGGGATCGTCTCGGCGGCCTGCGGACTGGTGGCCCAGCGGGCCGCGTTCCGGGCTCCGGACTGGTGGCTGGCCGGGCAGGCCAGCGGCGAGCCGGGCCAGGCGAAGGCCCTGGACCGGATGGCACTCAACCCTGTGCTCGACCACGGCGTCACTGTGGGAGAAGGAACCGGGGCATTGCTGGCACTCCCCCTGGTCCAGGCAGCCGCCGCACTCGCGGCGGAACTGCCGGAGCGGGCGGCGGACGAGCTGACGGAATGAGCCACCGGGGCCTGCGGTCCTGACCAGGCTGTGGTCCCCCCGGACAGGCCCACCATGGACGGCGACGCCCCATATCATCGCTTTTCATGGGAGAGGTCCGTTTGACCAGCGTAGAGACCGACCGGAAGACCGACCGCACGGCCGGTGGGACACCGAACGCCAGGAAAGAGACCGGCGGCGACGCCGGCAGGACGGGAGGCGGCCGGGAGACCGGCGGCGAAAGCCCCCGGTCGAGGCGCGCGGCCGCCTTCGCGGTCTGGTACCTCCGCGCCGTCACCTTCGTCAACTTCCTCAGCGCGGTGTGGTTTTCGCTCGGGCAGGACCTGCGCAGCCACAACACCGGTGACTTCTACACCCCGTACCTGCTCGCGCCCGGCTTCGCCCCGGGCCTGTTCTCGCTGCTGCTCGCGGTCACCATGCGCCGCCGCAAGCGCGCCGCGTGGGTCCTGAACACGGTGCTGAGCGGGATGACGCTCGCCGTGTTCGTGTACGCCTTCAGCAACCCGGACTACCCGGAGATGCGGGAGCACGCGCAGAACTGGGTCTCGCTCGGCATGACCGCGGCCTTCGTCGGCGCCCTGCTGCTGGGCCGCCGCGCGTTCTACGCCAAGGGCGACCGCTCCAACCCGGCGCTCGCCACCGCCGTCGCCTCCATCGGCCTGCTGGTCACGTCGCTGACCGCGGCCCTGCTCGTCGGGGCCTCGAACATCGACCCCAACCGCGCCGAGGCCACCTTCCTGGCCCGCTGGCGGTACGGCGTGATGCGGCTGATCACCCTGGCCCCCGACGAGAAGATCAGCAGCGCGATCACGACGCCCGGCTGGGTGGACGTCTTCATCAACGTCATGTCGACGCTGCTGCTGATCGCCGTGCTGTTCGCGGCCTTCCGCTCGCGGCGCGCCGTGGACCCCCTCACCGAGGACGACGAGGACCGCCTGCGGGCGCTCCTCGCCAAGCAGGGCGACCGGGACTCGCTCGGCTACTTCGCGCTGCGCCGCGAGAAGTCCGTGATCTGGTCCCCCACCGGCAAGGCCGCGGTCACCTACCGCGTCGTCGGCGGGGTCTCGCTGGCCTCCGGCGACCCGATCGGCGACCCCGAGGCCTGGCCCGGCGCCATCGAGCCGTGGCTGGCCGAGGCCCGCGAGCACGGCTGGGTGCCGGCCGTGATGGGCGCGAGCGAGGAGGCCGGGCAGATCTACGCCCGGCACGGGCTGGACGCGCTGGAGCTCGGCGACGAAGCGATCGTGGAGACCGCGGAGTTCACGCTGGAGGGCCGCGCCATGCGCACCGTCCGCCAGGCGTACAACCGCGTCAAGCGGGCCGGGTACACGGTCCGGATCCGCCGGCACGCCGACATCCCGGCCGAGGAGATGGACGTACTCCTCAAGCGGGCCGACGACTGGCGCGACGGCGCGACCGAGCGCGGCTTCTCGATGGCACTGGGCCGACTGGGCGATCCCGGCGACGGCCAGTGCGTGATGCTGGAGTGCACCGACGGCAAGGGCGATCTGCGCGCCGTGCTGTCCTTCGTGCCGTGGGGACCCAAGGGCCTTTCGCTCGATCTGATGCGCCGTGACCGGGATTCCGAGAACGGCCTGATGGAGTTCATGGTCATCGAACTCCTGGAACGCGCCAAGGAGATCGGCGTCACACAGGTCTCGCTCAACTTCGCGATGTTCCGCTCCGTCTTCGAACGTGGGTCGAAGCTCGGTGCCGGTCCGGTGCTGCGGATGTGGCGCTCGCTGCTGAGCTTCTTCTCGCGCTGGTGGCAGATCGAGTCCCTCTACCGGGCCAACGCCAAATACCGGCCGATCTGGGAACCGCGGTTCATGCTCTTCGAGAAGAGTTCGGACCTGCTGCGGATCGGTATCGCGGCGGGCCGGGCCGAGGGGTTCCTGGAAGCCCCCGGCCTGCCGAAGTGGATGCACCGCAGACATCTGGAGAGCAAGCGTTGACGACTGCCTCACTGCGGCGGTTCGCCCGCCGCGAGTGGGGGCCCCTGTTCTGGACCATTCGGGACGCGCTCGTCCACGAGAAGTGGCGGGCGGTCCCGATGACCCTCGGCGCGGTCTGCCTGACCTCGGTCTTCCAGATCGTGCAGAACACGTCATGGGGCTTCCAGCCGGTCCAGAACCTCGGGTCGGTCAAAGCCGTCGACCCCCTCTGGCTGGCCCTGCTGCGAACCCCCCTGTCGCTGTTCGTGCCGGCGCTCGACCTGCCGGTGTGGGGGGCGCTCGTGCAGATCCTGCTCGTCTTCGGCATCTCGGAGATCTGCATCGGCTGGTGGCGCACGCTGCTCATCGGCTACGTCGCCACCCTGGCCGGGACGACGTACGCGCGGATCGGGCTCTCGCTCGGCGCCGACCACCCCTTCGGCCTGCCGCTGTCGGACCGGATCGTCAACGACACCGGCCCGTCGGCGGCGGTCGTGGGCCTCGCCATCTACGTGTGCTGGCGGTACCGGGCCTATCTGACCGGGTCCGTGGTGATCGTGGTGATGATCGGCGAGCTGCTGTTCAAGGACAATCTGGCGGGCAAGGAACACCTCGCGGCCATCGCCGCGGTCATGGCGGTGTGCTTCGTCCGCGCCAAGTGGGGGCCCGAGCGCTCCCGCACCCCGCTCGGCCGGCGCCCCCCGCCCGCGACCGCCCCGCTGCCGCCGCCTCGGCGGGACTGAGCCCGTCCGCGGGGCCGTACCGTATCCGGGTGACGACACACCTCGGGCCGCTGGCCCCCACGCGGCAGTGGCTGCGGGCCCATCCGCTCGCCACCGACGCCGTGCTCGCGCTCGGGGCGCTCGTCTCCATGGTCGTCGGCTCCTTCGCCGACCCGCACGGGCCGCACGGCCCCACCTTCGGCACCCGCACCCCCGAGCCGTTCTCCCTGCTGCTGATGCTGCTGGGCGCCGCCGCGCTGGTGTTCCGGCGCCGCCGGCCGCGCACCGTGCTCGCCGTGACCTGCGCACTGTCCCTGGCGGAGCTGACCACCGGCGAGCCGCGGGCGCCCGTCGCCATGTGCGCGGTGATGGCCCTGTACACGGTGGCCGCGCGCACCGACCGGCCCACCACCTGGCGGATCGGCCTGCTCACGATGGCCGGGCTGACGGGCGTCGCCATGCTGGCCGGACCGCTGCCCTGGTACGCACAGGAGAACATCGGCATCTTCGCCTGGACCGGCATGGCCGCGGCGGCCGGGGACGCGGTGCGCAGCCGGCGGGCCTTCGTCGACGCCATCCGGGAGCGGGCCGAGCGCGCCGAGCGGACCCGGGAGGAAGAGGCCCGGCGGCGGGTCGCCGAGGAGCGGCTGCGCATCGCCCGGGACCTGCACGACGTGGTGGCCCATCACATCGCCCTGGTCAACGTGCAGGCGGGGGTCGCCGCACACGTCATGGACAAACGCCCGGACCAGGCCAAGGAAGCCCTGGCCCACGTACGGGACGCCAGCCGCTCGGCGCTGAACGAGCTGCGCGCCACCGTCGGGCTGCTCCGCCAGTCCGGCGACCCGGAGGCGCCGACCGAACCCGCGCCGGGGCTGGCCGTGCTGGACGAGCTGGTGGACACCTTCCGGCACGCCGGGCTGCCGGTCCAGGTCATCGTCCAACTGGGCCGGGACCGCGATCCGCTGCCCGCCGCGGTGGACCTGGCGGCGTACCGGGTGATCCAGGAGGCGCTGACCAACGTGCGCAAGCACGCGGGGGTGGAGGTGCGCGCCGAGGTGAGCGTGGTCCGCGTCGGGGCCTCGGTGGAGGTGACCGTGCTGGACGACGGCGGGAGCGGCGCGGAGCCCGCGCCCGAGGGGCCCGCCGACGGCGATGAGGGCGGCGGCCACGGGCTGCTCGGCATGCGCGAGCGGGCCGGCGCCCTGGGCGGCTCCTGCTTCGCCGGGCCCCGGTACGGCGGCGGCTACCGGGTGCACGCGATCCTGCCGGTGGCCTGAGGCCGGCGCGCCCCCGCCTCCCGCCCCCTGCTACGGCTTGGCGGTGGCGGTGGCGGGGCAGACCTGCCGCCAGACCCCCAGCTCGGTCTTCTTCTGCAGCGAGCTGAGCCGGGCCGCCTGCGAGCGGGCGCACCACTTCCCGATCCGGTTCTCGTACTCCACGTGGAAGACGGCCTTCCCCGCTTTCACGAACGGGTCGAGCAGCCCGCACTCGTCGTGGTCCATGCACTCCTCGTTGACCGCGAAGTCGAAGTCCCCCACCAGCTGCGGGATCTGGTCCAGGTCGTTCTTCAGCCCGACCGACAGGCCCCGGTCGTGGGTGAGCTTGGCGATCAGCCGGTTGTACCGCAGCTGGTCCTCGGCGGTGAGCGGGAAGCCGGACTTGTTGGCGTAGCCGTCCATGTTGTCGGGCTCCACCGCGTCGAAGCCCTTGTCCCGGCACATGTCGATCCGCTTGGCCATCAGCGGCTCCAGCTCCGCGAGCCGCCTGATGTCCAGCCAGCGCTCGCCCTCCCAGCCGTTGCCCTCGCCCAGCATCGAGGTGGGGAAGTCGGCGGCGTCCGGGCGGAAGTCCTCCCAGGCCCCGGTGGAGAGGTAGCAGATGGTCCTGCGGTCGGCCCGCTTGAGCGTGGCGACCTGCTCCTTGGTGGTGTTGAACCCGTCGACGTCGTAGACGGCCGCCTTCACCGAGGTGTCGAGCTTGCCGGTGAGCTGCCACTGCCAGCTGACGCCGGGCCGGGGCTGCCAGCGCTCGCCGGGCGCCGGAGCGAGCGACACGTCGTCGGGCCCCTCGTCGGGCCCGTCGTCGTCGGACCCCCCGCCGGTACAGGCCGCGAGCAGCAGCAGCGGTACGAGGAGCAGCAGTCGGCCGCGGGGGAACGAGCGCTTCATCCGGCGGCCTCCAGGGCGTACGGGAGGGTCCCCCACGGGTGTGCGCCGGTCCCGGGGACCGCGCAGTACACCCCCGCCCGCCGCTGCTCGGCGAGTTCGGCGGCCGGGGCGTTCGGCGGGACGGCGTAGACGAGGTGGCAGAACCGCTGGGCGGGATGGTCGGCGGTCCAGGGCGGCACGGCGGCCGCGTCCCGGTAGGCGTCCCACGGCCCCTCGAAGGTGACGAGCAGGTCGGCGAGGTCGGCGTACTCGGGGTGCGGGTGCACCCCGTGGTTGAGGACGAGGGTACGGGCGCCCGCGGCGCGGGCGGCTATGGCGAGCCGCCCGTAGTGGGGCAGGGCTTCGGGGTCGGAGGAGACCTGGTCGAGGAAGGCCCCGTCGGCCCCGTACCAGTCGCGGTGGCGCAGCAGGTCCTGGACGACGGCCGCGTGCGGGCGGCGCCCGTAGTCGGTGTCGGCGTACCCCAGGACGGACACCCCGGCGTCGCGCAGCCGCTGCGCGACGACGGCGAACCGCTCGTCGGGGGCGTTGCCCGGCCCGCTGTCGGGGTTGAGCACGACCGAGTGCAGCCGGCCCGCGGAGCGGATGAGCCGCTCCCAGGCGTCGGGCCGGTCGGCGGGGTGCTCGTAGAGGGGCACCAGCAGCATGTGGTCCTTCTTCGGGTACGGAGGTCAGCGGTGGGCGGTCGCCCGGCCCAGCAGCAGGCAGACCAGGGCGGCGAGGACGGCCGCGGCCGCACCGGCCACCACCAGCTGGACCACGCGCGGCTGCCCCGCTCCGGCCAGCAGGGCCAGGCTCTGCACGACGGCCGCCGAGGCGCAGACCGTCGCGGCGGGCCGGACCGCCCCGAACGACTGGAGGAGCAGCCCGGTCCACATCACGGCGCCGAGGAGCAGCAGGGTGGCGACGCGGATCCCGGTCAGGCCGGGGGCGCCGGGCCAGAGCAGGGTGCCGGCCAGGCCCAGGGCCAGCAGCACCGCCAGGTAGGCGGCGAGGCACCGGGCCAGGGTGGTGAGCATGCGCAGCCGGAAGGCGTGCGGGGAGCGGGCGGCGCGCAGCCCGGCCAGGCTGCCGCTGCGGAAGCGGTGGAGCAGCCATTCGGCGGGGCCCATGCTGAGGGTCAGCGCCACCGCCGAGGGGGCGGCGACGGCCTCGGCGGGGCCGCCGGCGAGGACTTCCCCGAGCGCGGCGTACAGCACGAGCAGGCCGGTGCCGAGGCCGAAGACCCCGTACGGCACCGACTCCCCGAGGCGGGGCCCGCGCGGTGCGAACTCCTCCTCGGCGCCGCGCAGCATCCGCCAGCGCACCGGTCCCCGGCCCGGCCGGCGCTGCGTCCAGCCCCGGATCCGCCGCGCGGCGGCCCGGGTCCCCTGGGCCACCGGCAGTTCCCGTACGGCCAGCGCGCAGGCGGCCAGCAGGGAGACCACCAGCAGTCCGACGCGGATCCGGACGGGCAGGTCGGTGAAGAAGACCAGCACCGATCCGGCGGCCATGGGGGCGAGCGCGCCGAGCAGCAGCCGTTCCCGGCCGAGGACGAGCAGGACCGTGGCTGCCCCGACGTACAGGGCCTGACCGGCGGCGAAGGCGTACGAGAACGGCGGCCCGCCGGGGACCGTCAGCGCGGCGGCGGTCCCCAGCAACGCCCCGGCGGGGGCCCCGGCGAGCAGGGTCCGCCCGGCGGCGGCCCGGTCTCCGAGGCCGAGCCAGGAGTACGCGCGGTGGGACAGGGTCTGGTCCCAGACCCAGCCGATGAGGGCCCCGGCGAGCAGGGTCAGGGTCCCGGCGGGCAGTCCCAGCCGGTCCTTGGGGCCCTCCAGCAGGGGGGCGCCCAGGACGTAGGCGAGGCCGGGGAGGGCGAAGACGACCCCGCGCAGCAGGCAGGCGGTGAGGGAGACCTTCCAGGGGTCGGGGGTCTCCTCGGGTTCCGGGAAGGAGCGCGGCACCCGGGCGTACAGCTCCTCGGCGAGGCCGAAGGAGTCGTGGCGGCCGTAGGTGAGCCTGATGTGCTCGTCGGTCATCCCGTCGGATTCCAGGATGGCGGCGATCTCGTCGGGGTGGACGGCCGCGGCGATGAACCCGCCGAGCCGGTCGGCGAGTTCGTCCATCGGGTCCGTTGCGCCGGTCGCGGTGCGCCGGGGGCGCGGGATCGCGGGCAGCGTGTCGCCGCCCGGGACCCTGAGCCAGAGGGATCCGCTCACCACAGGCTCCCGTCGGCGGCCAGTTCGCGGTACCAGGGGTCGGCGACCCGCTGGGTCCAGTCGTCGCCCTCGTGGACGGGCAGCACGGGCTGGCCGGCGAGTTCGCGGTAGATGTGGCGGAAGCCGTCCACGGACTGGTGGAGGGTGAACTTCTCCACGACCCTCTTGCGGGCCATCCGGCCCAGCTCGGCGCGGCGTTCGTCGTCGCGCAGCAGGGCCAGGGTGGCGCGGGCCATGGTCTCGGGCTCGCGCGGCGGGACGACGAGGCCGGTGTCGCCGACGGCCTCGCGGACCCCGCCGACGTCGGTGGAGACCGTGGTGCGGCCGCAGGACATGGCCTCGATGATGCTGAACGGGAAGCCCTCGCTGATGGAGGAGAGCATCACGATGCTGCCGGCCGCGTACGCCCGGGAGACCTGCTCGATGCGGCCCTCGTACGAGATCCCGTCGCTCACCCCCAGTTCGGCGGCGAGTTTCTCCAGGCGCACCCGGTAGTCCTCGCAGCCGGCCGGGACCGGGCCGAAGAGGCGCAGCCGCAGGGCGGGCAGCTCCACGCGCATGAACGCGTAGGCGCGGATGAGGGTTTCGAGGTCCTTGATCGGGTCGATGCGGCCGCACCAGCTGAGGGTGGGGACCTCGGGTTCGGGGCCCGCCTCGGGGAAGGCGTGCGGGTCGACGCCGTTGTAGACGGTACGGATCCGCTCGGAGTCGGCGCCGCCGCGCTCCTCCCAGCGGCGGTTGTACTGGTTGCACGGGGTGATCAGGTCGGCCTGCCGGTAGCCCTCGGTGTTGAGCTCGCGGTAGAAGCCGAGCAGGAGTGCCTTGACGGGCCAGCGCTGGGCGGCGCTGCGGTAGCCGAGGTAGCGCTCGCGCAGGTAGATCCCGTGCTCGGTGAGGAGGAAGGGGACCCCGTCGACGTGTTTGGCGGCGAGGGCCGGAAGGGTGGCGAGGCCGCTGCTGACGGCGTGCGCGACGCTGTCGGGCGGGATCCGCACGCAGAGCGGGCGCAGTGCGTGTTCGAGCAGGTCGGTGGCGGTGAGCGCGTCGTGGATGGTGGGCTCGGCGGCGGCGGTGAGCAGGCCGGGGCGGGTCCACAGGCTCATCAGCAGGCGCAGGGCGGACTCGGAGCGCAGGGCCGGTGCGAGCCGCCCGGCCCGGGCGAGCAGGGCCATCTCCCGCAGGGCTTCGGAGAAGCCGCCGTGAGCGGGATCGAGCAGCGAGAGCAGGAAGGAGGCGTAGGTGTCGGTGAAGCGGCGGTGGGCTTTGCCGCGCAGGGCCCGGAGCAGTCCGCGGGCGGGCGGCGGGCCCCACAGCGGAACGGCGGTGTGCCGGTAGACGTTGCGTGGCAGTTCCCAGGTGACCGGCTCGCGTCCGGAGCCGGTCAGGGCTATGACGTTGAAGTCGACCTCCGGCATGCCGCGTACCAGCTGGTCGCACCAGGTGCTGACGCCCCCGTGGACGTGTGGGTAGGTGCCTTCGGTGAGCATGGTGACATGACGCCCATGGCTCATGTGGTGTGTCCCCCCAGGACGGAAAAGGGGCCGGCGCCCGTGGTGTGGCGGAGCGCCGGCGCCAGGTGACTCGTGGCGGCTTGCGGGTCGGTCAGCTGGGCAGCTTGAGCGTGACGGCGCTCTGGAGCAGCTCGGGCGAGGTCCAGGCGGAGCGGGTCGCGGCGTAGGCGGTGCCGAAGTCCGCGGTTCCGAGCAGGAGTTGCTTCTTGGTTCCGGTGGGTGCGGTGACCGGGGCCACCACGCCGGCGGGCGCCTTGACGGTGACGGCCGTGCCGATGCGGTAGGCGGTGACCTTGTTGTCCGCGATGGCCTTGTCCCAGGCCGCGCGGCGGCCGAGCTCGACGCCGGTGTCCTTCATGCTCTGGTTGACGATCGGCGCGCTGGGTGCGTAGAGCGAGCGGTAGGTGTCGAGGACCTGGTTGAGCACCGGGTAGAGGGTGCGGTCCTCGGCGAGGTTGCTCTGGTGGACGTAGTGCGGCCGCGGGTCGTTGGCCAGCACGTGGCGCAGGGCGGTCCGGGCCTCCTGCGGGACGACGTAGTCCAGGTAGCCGGTGTTGGTGTCGAGCGCGGCCGGCAGGCAGGTCGAGGTCACCGGGTTGTCCTCGCAGGCGCCGCTGCCGCCGGCAGCCCTGCTGGTGTAGATCCAGTTGTACTCGTCGGCCATCTCCGCGTTGGTGCCCGTGTTGTAGTACACGTTCATCGGGTAGCGCGGGACGGTGAGGGCGGCGCCGACCGGCCGCTGCGCCGGTTCGCGGGAGTTGTCGCTGCCGGCCCACTTGACGCCGTTGTCCGCGAAGGCGCCGGCCAGGTTGGGATTGTCCTGGCCCTGCTGCGGGAGGGTCTTGAGGCCGGAGTGCTCGCCGGTGACGATCTCGGTGCGGTCGGTGGTGATGCCGTGGGAGGCCGCCCAGTTGTTGTTGTCGCGGATCTGCGCGGAGATCTCGGTCCGGCTCATCCAGTTGATGGCGCCCTGGGCGGACTTCGTGCACGTCCAGGGGGTGGTGGTGGTGTCCTGGACGCAGCCGAGGAACGGGTGCGTGTAGGTGTGGTTCATCCAGCGGTACTTGGCCCGGTCGGCCACCAGCTGGGCCGTCAGGGCGTCGGTGCCGCCGTTCTCGGTCTTCCACTCCTCGCCGGCGCCCGCGTTGAAGAGCATGTCCAGCTTGAAGCTCTTGGCGGTCTGCCACTGCGCCGCGTACTGGGCGTCGGCGGCGGTCATCCGGATGGTGCTCTCCTTGCCCTCGCCGCCCGCGCAGGCGTAGTCGCCGGGCGTGCAGTTGAGGCTCTTGTCCCAGCGGGCGTCCGGGGCGAAGACGTCGTCGACGTGGACCGCGAAGTAGTTGCGCTCCTGGCCGAGGTGGACGCCCTGGGTGAGCCACTCGACGATGCCGCGGGCGATCAGCCGGAACTGCTGCTGGTACTGGTTGTAGCCGAAGGTGACGACCAGTTCGCTGCGCCCGTCGTGGGCGTACTCGCCGACGAGCGAGGCCCGTCCGGCGCCGACGGGGGCGTCGAGGTAGCTGGTGTAGCCGGTGCGCGGCTTGCCCATGAACCCGTAGCTCTCGGGTACCAGGGCCGAGTTGTCCTCGAAGGTGACCTGGCCCCCGAGGTAGCCGAAGGGCCCCGCCTTTCCTGCCGCGGTGACGGTGGCCGGGGTGCCGTCGAGCGTGCCGCTGTAGCCGCCGTTGTCGGTGTACTCCAGGCCGACGCCCGGGTGGGCCCAGGTGTAGGCGTCCACCTGGCGGATCCCGTACGTCGTCTCGTACGCGGTCAGCGCGGCCATCTCGGCCGAGCCCTCCCCGAAGGGATTCTCGTTCGGCAGGACCACCCCCTGGAACTTGGCGCGCGGCCGGCCGTCGACCGTGTCGCTGAGGTACGCCGCGTTGATGACCGGGCGGCCGCTGCTGCCCAGTTGTACGCGGGTGAACGGCACTCCGGTGTCCCGGAGCTCCGCGGTGATCGCCTCGACCGAGCTGCCGCCGTCGTCGACGACGAGCACCTTCAGGTCGATGCGTGGTGCCGTGACCGCCTGGGCGGTCACGGCGGGTGCTGCGACGGACACCAGGGCTGCCGCTGCGCACACGGCAGCGACCCTGTTCATCCGGTTCTTGTTGACCATGTCGGCCTTTCCCCCCGCAGGCATCCCCCGACTTCGGCCCTGTGGCGGTCGGCCGGGTCGGGGAGGCTCTGTGGAAATCATGCAAAGGGACCCCGCGTCCCCTTGCGAGAGTGGCTCGAGTCTCTCGGACCTCGTCAGGTCTAAAGGGCAAACCTGGAACAGAGGCCACAGATGGGTGAACCTGCTACCCCGATGCTCGAACAACTTGCCAAACCTTCGAGTGACGTACGGACGAGTCCGTACGCGTACGCTCATTTCTGGCGGCCGTCGGGCCGGATTACGATCGCTGCGGAGCGGCCGGCGACCCCGACGCGACCGCAGCCCACACATACAAACGGAAGCGAGACTTCACCACCGTGACTGCTCTGACTCTCAGCACTGCCGGCGCGGCGACGCTGCGCGCCGACGCCCTCGTGGTCGGCGTGGCGAAGGGCCCGAAGGGGCTCGTCGTGGCCGCAGGCGCCGAGGCCGTGGACAAGGCGTACGACGGAAAGCTCGCCGCCGTGCTCGACGCGCTCGGCGCCTCGGGCGGCGAAGGCGAGACCACCAAGCTGCCCGCCCCGGCCGGCCTCAAGGTCCCGGTCGTGCTGGCCGTCGGTCTGGGCCCGGTCCCGGAGCAGGACGAGTCGTACGACGAGGAGGCGCTGCGCCGCGCCGCCGGCTCCGCAGCCCGCGCGCTGCACGGCGCCAAGAAGGCCGCCTTCGCCCTCCCCCTGGACGACGCCTCCGCCGTCACGGCCGTCGCCGAGGGTGCGCTGCTGGGCGCGTACGCCTTCACCGCCTACCAGGGCGGCGAGAAGAAGGCCGGCAACAAGAACGGCGGCCCGAAGCTGCCCCTGGCCGAGATCGCCCTGCTGGGCGCCAAGCCGCGCGACAAGGAGCACAAGGCCGCGGCCGAGCGCGCCACGGTCGTCGCGACCGAGGTCAACATCGCCCGCGACCTGATCAACACCCCGCCGAACGACCTCACCCCCGAGGCCTTCGCCGCGGTCGCCTCCGCGACCGCGAAGGAGAACGGCATCAAGGTCCAGGTCCTGGACGAGAAGGCTCTGGTCAAGGGCGGCTACGGCGGCATCATGGGCGTCGGCAAGGGCTCCGAGAACCCGCCGCGCCTGGTGAAGCTGTCCTACACCCACGCCAAGGCGGAGAAGACCCTCGCCTTCGTCGGCAAGGGCATCACCTACGACTCGGGCGGCATCTCCCTGAAGCCGGCCGGCCACAACGAGACGATGAAGTGCGACATGTCCGGCGCCGCCGCCGTGTTCGCCGCCGTCGTCGCGGCCGCCAAGCTGGGCCTCCAGGTCAACGTCACCGGCTGGCTCGCGCTCGCCGAGAACATGCCGTCCGGCTCCGCCACCAAGCCCGGTGACGTGCTGCGCATGTACAGCGGCAAGACCGTCGAGGTCCTCAACACGGACGCCGAGGGCCGCCTGGTCCTGGGTGACGCGCTGACCAGGGCCTCCGAGGAGAACCCGGACGCGATCGTCGACGTCGCCACCCTGACCGGTGCGATGGTGCTGGCGCTCGGCGACCGGACCTTCGGGATCATGGCCAACGACGACGCCTTCCGCACCACCATCCACGAGATCGCCGAGGAGGTCGGCGAGGCCTCGTGGCCGATGCCGCTCCCCGAGGACCTGCGCAAGTCCATGGACTCCCCCACCGCCGACATCGCCAACATGGGTGTCCGGATGGGCGGCGGCCTGGTGGCCGGCCTCTTCCTCCAGGAGTTCGTCGGCGAGGGCATCACCTGGGCCCACCTCGACATCGCGGGCCCGGCCTTCCACGAGGGCGCGCCGTACGGCTACACCCCCAAGGGCGGCACCGGCTCGGCCGTGCGCACCCTGGTGCGGCTGGCCGAGCGTACGGCCACGGGCGACCTGGGCTGAGAAGGCCGCAGACGCACCTCATGTGAGACGTGACGCACTCCGGGCCCTGGTCGAACACTCGACCGGGGCTCGCGGTGCGCTCGGGATGTGTTCACCTACAACGAAATCCGTAGGTTTCTACGCAGCGGTAACCCTTACTTCGGGCAGATCGGTCTGCCACATGACGGGCCCGGCGTCCCGCGTTCCCCCGACAAATGCGAAGATGGGTTCTCGGCAGGACAGGGCCCCCACCACAGGGCCGAAGAAGCAAGCGGCCGATCACCAGCCGCCGCCCGGTCACAGAGGACCGGTGCCCGGCGCACATGCATGGAGGACGTGACGTGGCGAACGACGCCAGCACCGTTTTCGACCTAGTGATCCTCGGCGGTGGCAGTGGCGGTTACGCCGCGGCGCTGCGCGCATCCCAGCTGGGTCTGGACGTTGCCCTGATCGAGAAGAACAAGCTCGGCGGCACCTGCCTGCACAACGGCTGCATCCCCACGAAGGCTCTGCTGCACGCGGGCGAGATCGCGGACCAGGCTCGCGAAGCCGCCCAGTTCGGTGTCAAGGCCTCCTTCGAGGGCATCGACATCGCGGGGGTCCACAAGTACAAGGACGAGGTCATCTCGGGCCTGTACAAGGGCCTGCAGGGCCTGGTCGCCTCCCGCAAGGTGACCTACATCGAGGGTGAGGGCCGCCTCTCCTCGCCGACCTCCGTCGACGTGAACGGCCAGCGCGTCCAGGGCCGCCACGTCCTGCTGGCGACCGGCTCCGTGCCGAAGTCGCTGCCCGGCCTGAACATCGACGGCAACCGCATCATCTCCTCGGACCACGCGCTGGTCCTGGACCGCGTGCCCCAGTCCGCGATCGTCCTGGGCGGCGGCGTCATCGGCGTCGAGTTCGCCTCGGCATGGAAGTCCTTCGGCACCGACGTCACCATCGTCGAGGGCCTCAAGCACCTCGTCCCGGTCGAGGACGAGAACAGCTCGAAGCTGCTGGAGCGCGCCTTCCGCAAGCGCGGCATCAAGTTCAACCTCGGCACCTTCTTCGACAAGGCCGAGTACACCGAGACCGGTGTCCGGGTCACCCTCGCCGACGGCAAGTCCTTCGAGGCCGAGGTGCTGCTGGTCGCCATCGGCCGCGGCCCGGTCTCGCAGGGTCTGGGCTACGAGGAGCAGGGCGTCGCGATGGACCGCGGCTACGTCCTGGTCGACGAGTACATGCAGACCAACGTGCCGACCATCTCGGCCGTCGGTGACCTCGCCCCGACCCTCCAGCTCGCGCACGTCGGCTTCGCCGAGGGCATCCTGGTCGCGGAGCGTCTGGCCGGTCTCAAGACCGTCCCGATCGACTACGACGGTGTCCCGCGCGTCACCTACTGCCACCCCGAGGTCGCGTCCGTCGGCATCACCGAGGCGAAGGCCAAGGAGATCTACGGCGCGGACAAGGTCGTGGTCCTGAAGTACAACCTCGCGGGCAACGGCAAGAGCAAGATCCTCAAGACCGCGGGCGAGATCAAGCTCGTCCAGGTCAAGGACGGTGCCGTGGTCGGCGTCCACATGGTCGGTGACCGGATGGGCGAGCAGGTCGGCGAAGCCCAGCTGATCTACAACTGGGAAGCCCTGCCGGCCGAGGTCGCGCAGCTCATCCACGCCCACCCGACCCAGAACGAAGCGCTCGGCGAGGCCCACCTGGCCCTGGCCGGCAAGCCGCTTCACTCCCACGACTAATCGTCACGGGCGCGACGACCACTTCCGCACATTCGTTAGGAGCAACTGAAACCATGTCGGTTTCCGTAACCCTTCCGGCGCTCGGAGAGAGCGTGTCCGAGGGCACTGTCACCCGTTGGCTGAAGGCCGAGGGCGAGCGCGTCGAGGCCGACGAGCCGTTGCTCGAGGTCTCGACCGACAAGGTCGACACCGAGATCCCGTCCCCCGTGTCGGGCATCCTCGCGTCCATCAAGGTCGCCGAGGACGAGACCGTCGAGGTCGGCGCCGAGCTGGCCGTCATCGACGACGGCTCCGGCGCCCCGGCCCCGGCCGCCGCTCCGGCCGCCGAGCCCGCTGCCGCACCGGCCGCTCCGGCTCCGGTCGCCGAGGCCCCCGCGGCCCCGGCTGCCGCTCCGGCCGCCGAGGCCCCCGCCGCCGCTGCCCCCGCCGCGTCCGGCACCGATGTCGTGCTCCCCGCCCTGGGCGAGTCCGTCACCGAGGGCACCGTCACCCGCTGGCTGAAGCAGGTCGGCGAGTCCGTCGAGGCCGACGAGCCGCTGCTCGAGGTCTCGACCGACAAGGTCGACACCGAGATCCCCGCCCCGGTCGCCGGCACCCTGCTGGAGATCCTGGTCGGCGAGGACGAGACCGCCGAGGTCGGCGCCCGTCTGGCCGTCATCGGCGTGGCCGGCGCGGCCCCCGCGGCCGCCCCGGCCGCCGCCGCCCCGGCTCCGGTCCAGGCTGCCGCTCCGGCCGCCGCCCCGGCTCCGGTCGTGGC
>NZ_JBHWVJ010000108.1:0-21749 GCF_042736725.1 Streptomyces sp. NPDC060028
GCGGGGGGGGGGGGCCCCGCGGCCCCCCCGCCCTGTCCGCCCCCCCCCTCCGCCTTTCCCCGCTCGGGGGGGGGGGGCCCCGCGGGGGGGGGGGCCCCCACGGCTCTGCGGGACCCGGTTTGACCCCCTGGAACCGGCCCCGTAACCTAGACCGTCGGCATGCTTGGCGAATCCGTCCAGTGCGTGCCGCGCTCCTGAGCACCTCCCTCCGGGCCCTGTCCGGAGAGGCCGCTCGTCCAATCCGGATCCGTGCAGGCCTCAGGCCTGCCTGAGCGGCTGGCTTCAGGAGCATTCGTCCCGAGTGAGAGAGAGATCCGCGTGTACGCCATCGTGCGCAGCGGTGGTCGCCAGCACAAGGTTGCTGTCGGCGACATCGTTGAGGTTGACAAGATTCCCACCGCCAAGGTTGGCGACACGGTCGAGCTCTCGACCCTGCTCGTTGTCGACGGCGAAGCCGTGACCAGCGACCCGTGGGTCCTGGCCGGCGTCAAGGTCACGGCTGAGATCGTGGACCACCACAAGGGCGTCAAGATCGACATCCTGCGTTACAAGAACAAGACCGGCTACCGCCGTCGCCAGGGTCACCGCCAGCAGTACACGGCGATCAAGGTCACCGGTATCCCCGCGGCTGCGAAGTAAGAGGGACTGAGACATGGCACACAAGAAGGGCGCATCGTCCACCCGGAACGGGCGCGATTCCAATGCCCAGCGGCTCGGCGTGAAGCGCTTCGGCGGTCAGGTCGTTTCCGCTGGTGAGATCCTCGTCCGCCAGCGCGGCACCCACTTCCACCCGGGCTCGGGTGTCGGTCGTGGTGGCGACGACACGCTGTTCGCGCTGCAGGCCGGTGCGGTCCAGTTCGGCACGCACCGTGGCCGCAAGGTCGTCAACATCGTTCCGGCCGCCTGATCCAGCTCCTGCTGATCTGAAGCGTTCGTAACACCCCGAGGGCGGATCTCAGCTCTTCCCGGCGGAAGCCGGGAAGAGAGATCCGCCCTCGGCGCGTTGTCATATAGACACGTTTAATGGGCAGCAAGGCCTGCCCGGGACATTCCCGTATGTATCTGGAGGAACACCCATGACCACCTTCGTGGACCGCGTCGAGCTGCACGTCGCCGCGGGTAACGGGGGCCACGGCTGCGCCTCCGTTCACCGGGAGAAGTTCAAGCCGCTGGGCGGCCCCGACGGCGGCAACGGCGGCCGTGGCGGCGACGTCATCCTCGTGGTGGAGCAGGCGATCACCACCCTGCTGGACTACCACCACAGCCCCCACCGCAAGGCCACCAACGGCAAGCCCGGCGAGGGCGGCAACCGCTCCGGCAAGGACGGCCAGGACATGATCCTGCCCGTGCCGGACGGCACCGTCGTCCTCGACAAGGAGGGCAACGTCCTCGCCGACCTCGTCGGCCAGGGCACCACCTACGTGGCCGCCGAGGGCGGCCGCGGCGGTCTCGGCAACGCCGCGCTCTCCTCCGCCCGCCGCAAGGCTCCCGGCTTCGCGCTCCTCGGCGTCCCCGGCACCGGCGGCGACGTCATCCTGGAGCTCAAGACCGTCGCCGACGTGGCGCTGGTCGGTTTCCCGAGCGCCGGCAAGTCCTCGCTGATCTCGGTGCTCTCCTCCGCCAAGCCGAAGATCGCGGACTACCCCTTCACCACCCTCGTCCCGAACCTGGGCGTCGTCACGGCCGGCTCGACCGTCTACACGATCGCCGACGTCCCGGGCCTGATCCCCGGCGCCAGCCAGGGCAGGGGCCTGGGCCTGGAGTTCCTGCGCCACGTCGAGCGCTGCTCGGTGCTGGTGCACGTCCTGGACACCGCCACGCTGGAGTCCGACCGCGACCCGATCGCCGACCTCGACGTCATCGAGGAAGAGCTCAGGCTCTACGGCGGCGGCCTGGAGAAGCGCCCGCGCCTCGTCGTCCTCAACAAGGTCGACATCCCCGACGGCCAGGAGCTCGCGGACATGGTCCGCCCGGACCTGGAGGCCCGCGGCTACAAGGTCTTCGAGGTGTCCGCGGTCGCCCGTACGGGTCTGAAGGAGCTGTCCTTCTTCCTCGCCGAGGTCATCGCGAAGGCCCGGGCCCGCAAGCCGAAGGAGGAGGCGACCCGCATCGTCATCCGCCCGAAGGCCGTGGACGACAGCGGCTTCACCATCGCCTACGACGAGGTCGAGGACGTCTACCGGGTGCGCGGCGAGAAGCCGGAGCGCTGGGTCCGCCAGACCGACTTCAACATCGACGAGGCCGTCGGCTACCTCGCCGACCGCCTCAACCGCCTCGGCGTCGAGGACGCGCTCAGGAAGGCCGGCGCCCGCGCCGGTGACGGCGTCGCCATCGGCTCCGACGAGAACGCGGTCGTCTTCGACTGGGAGCCGACCATGATGGCCGGCGCCGAGATGCTGGGCCGCCGCGGTGAGGACCACCGTCTGGAGGCGCCGCGTCCGGCGACCACGCGCCGTAAGGACAAGGAAGCCAAGCGCGAGGACTCCGTCCAGAAGGAGTACGACGAGTTCCGCCCCTTCTGAGTCAGACGGGTTTCGGCCCTTCTGAGTTCATCCGGGTCCAGCCTTATTTCCACCCGTTCTGCGCCGATTTTTGGGGTGGTGGGCGGTCTTGAGGTTGTGTTTACCCGGGTCGCCTAGGATCCACCGGGTGACCAGCACCAATCCCTCCACCGTTTCCGTCGTGGTGATCGCGTACAACGACGCCGGGCTCGTGGGCGAGGCCGTTTCCTCGGCTCTCGCCCAGGGCCCGGTGGTCGCCGAGGTCATCGCCGTGAACGACGCCTCGTCCGACGCCACCGCCCAGGTGCTCGACGAGCTGGCCGCCCGCCACCCGCGCCTCAAGGTCGTGCACCGCACGCAGAACAGCGGCGGCTGCGGCACCCCGCGCAACGACGGGATCGCTGCCGCGAGCGCCCCCTACGTGCTCTTCCTGGACAGCGACGACGTCCTGCCCCCGGGGGCCGCCGACGCCCTGGTGCGCGCCGCCGAGGAGCACCGCACGCCGGTCACCGTCGGCGCGTGCGTCAGGCGCGAGCTGCCCGAGGGCCGCGACGTGCCCTGGGCGCCGGGCGTGTACACGGCCGGCGACGTCATCGAACGGCCCGCCGACCGGCCCGAGCTGGTCCGCGACACCCTGTGCGTCAACAAGCTGTACGAGCGCTCCTTCCTGGACAAGCACTCCATCCGCTTCCCCGACGGCCGGTTCGTCTACGAGGACTTCGTCTTCACCGCCCGCGTCCTGGCCGCCGCCCCGCGCATCGCGGTGATCGGCGACCTCGTCTACGTGTGGCACGTGCGCCGCCGCGCGGCCCAGGTGTCGATCTCCCTGGACCGCAAGGACGTCGGCAACTGGCGCTCGCGCATCGAGGCCCACCGCACGGCCTCCCGGATCGTCGCCGAGTCCTCGCCCGGGCTGGGCCGGGCCTGCCAGGCCAAGTTCCTGGAGTACGACCTGCGCATGTACCTGCGCGAGCTCGGCAAGGACCCCGAGTACCAGGCCGCCTGGTGGACCCTGACCCGCGCGTACGTGGAGACCTTCGCCGAGGCCGACATCGAGGCCGCCGGGGCGCACGCCCGCTGGATCGTACGGGTGCTGCGCGCCACCGCGACCCCGCCCGCGGCCCCCGAGCTGGCCCGGCTCACGCACTTCGCCGCCGACCCGGCCCGCCTGCTGCCCCCGTACGCCACCGACGCCGACGGGCTGCCGGTGTGGAGCGGGGAACTGCCGGTCGAGCTCGACGGGCTGGCCGAACTGCCCGTCGCCGAGCTGCCCGTCACCATCGACGCCGAGCCCTCCGGCCTCGGCGGGCTGCGCATCCACCTGCACGACCTGTACGGGCGCCTGGCCGCGGCCGGGCCGCACACCGCGCAGCTGCGGTTCGTGCCCCGCGCGGGCGGGGAGCCCGTGGTCACCCCGTCGGCCGGGCTGCTGCCCGACGAGGCCGGCGGCTGGAGCGCCGAGCTGCCGTTCCGGCTCACGGCGGTGGCCGCGGCCGGGCGCCGCACGGGCCGGCGCGGCATGCAGGCGTGGAACGTCCAGGTGGCCGTGGAGTGCGCGGACGGGAGTTCTCTGGTCACCTCCCCGCGGCCGCTCGACGGGCTGCTGCACCGGCGGGCGCTGGTCAGCAGCCGGTATGGTGTTCTGCTGGCACAGCCGTTCCGCACGGCCGGCGGCTCGCTGGCGCTGCGGCTCGCGCCCGGCGCGCAGGGCGCGCTGAGCTTCGTACGCAACCGCCTCCACCGGGCCATGGCGGGCCGCGGGCCCGGCTGAGGCGGGCCCAAAGCATCACATGGCACCGAACGGCACCGAACAGCACTCGGGAGACACGGCATGACTTTTCTGATCACCGGTGGCGCCGGCTACATCGGCGCGCACGTCGTCCGCGCGATGCTCCTCGCGGGGGAGAAGGTGGTCGTCCTGGACGACCTCTCCACGGGCAACGAGGACCGCGTCCCGGAGGGCGTCCCGCTGGTGATCGGCTCGGTCCTGGACCGTCTGGTCCTGGACAAGACCATCTCCGAGCACAAGATCACCGGTGTGGTGCACCTCGCGGGCAAGAAGCAGGTCGGCGAGTCCGTCGAGAAGCCGCTGTACTACTACCACGAGAACGTCCACGGACTCACGGTCCTGCTGCAGGCCGTCGCCGCCGCGGGCATCCGCAACTTCCTCTTCTCCTCCTCCGCCTCCGTGTACGGGATGCCCGACGTGGACCTGGTCACCGAGGAGACCCCGTGCGCGCCGCTGAGCCCGTACGGCGAGACCAAGCTGACCGGCGAGTGGCTGGTCCGCGACGCAGGCAGGGCGCACGGCATCTCCACCGCCTGCCTGCGCTACTTCAACGTGGCGGGCGCCGCGACTCCCGAGCTCGCCGACACCGGCATCTTCAACCTCGTCCCGATGGTCTTCGAGCGGTACGACGCCGGCGAGGGCGCGCGGATCTTCGGCGATGACTACCCGACCCCGGACGGCACCTGCATCCGCGACTACATCCACGTCGAGGACCTCGCAGACGCCCACGTGGTGGCGGCGCGCAAGCTCGCCGAGTGGGGCGCCGAGGGCCAGTACCAGGACCTCACCGTCAACATCGGCCGCGGCGAAGGCGTCTCCGTACGGGAGATGGTCGAGCTGCTGAACGAGAACACGGGGCACACCCACCCGCCCGTGGTCACCCCGCGCCGCCCCGGCGACCCGGCGAAGGTCGTGGCCTCGGCCGACCGGATCGCGGCCGAGCTGGGCTGGAAGGCGCGCCACGACGTCCGCGAGATGATCACCTCGGCCTGGAAGGGCTGGGAGGCCAAGCGCCAGGGCTGACCTGCCGGTCCGTTCGAGCCCCTACGAAGCCGCCCGCCCCGGTCGTGACCGGGGCGGGCGGCTTTCGCATGCACGGGGGAGGGGCTCAGCGCTCCAGGAAGGAGAACAGCTCCTCCCACCGGTCGGTGATCTCGGCGCTGGAGTAGCGCTGCACATGGTGGAAGGCGGCGTCGCCGAGCCGGTCGCGCAGTGCCTGGTCCGACATCAGCGCGTCCAGGTGCCCGGCCAGCTCCATCGTGTTGCCCAGCCGGGCCAGCAGCCCGTCCTCACCGTGCTCGACGATCTCCCGCACGCCCGGCGCGCAGTCGAAGGCGGCCACGGGCACGCCCGCCGCCATCGCCTCCAGCAGCGTGATCGGGAACCCCTCGGCGCGGGAGGCCTGGGCGAACACCGAGGCGCCGCGCAGCGCCCCCAGCACGTCGTCCGTGCTGCCCATCCACTCCACGGAGTCGTCGAGCCCCAGCGAGGTGCAGTGCGCCCGCAGCGTCGGCTCCTCCACGCCCGCGCCGTAGATCCGCAGGACCCAGTCGGGGTGGCGCGGGGCGGCGTCCGCCCAGGCGTCGAGCAGCAGGTCCATGCCCTTCTCGAACGCGAGCCGGCCGACGCTCGCGACGACCTTCCCGGTCCGGGGGGCGGGCGCCTGCGGCATGAAGGGCAGCGGGTTCGGCATGCTCCCCACGTTCTCCATGCCGGACCGGATCCACAGGTCCGCGTCCTCCGGGGTCAGCACCAGCATGCGGTCGACCTCCGGGTAGTAGCGGCGTACCCGGTCGCCCCGCGTGGACTTCTGGCTGGCCTCGAACGACTCGTGGCTCATGCCGATGACGCTGAGCCCCTTGGTGTCGGCGAGGGCCACCCACTCCATCGCCCAGACCTGGGTGACGATCACCACACCGCCGGGCCGGGCCGTGCGGAACAGCTCGTTCAGCGTCTGCGCCTTGGCCCGCATCCGGGCCCGGCGGGCCGCCTGGCGGCGCCGCTCGGGCGCGTTGAGCCGGCCCTTGATCCCGCGCAGCCGGCGGGCCTTGGGCGGGTGTGCGTCGTACAGCGTGGTCATCTCGTACGGGAGGTCCCGCGGCAGCTTCTGCCGGATCTCCTCGGCGACCGGGGCGATGCCGACGATGTGCACCCGGTGACCGCGGTCGGTGAACAGCCGGGCCATCTGGTGCGACCAGGTGGTCACACCGCCGAGCTCGTCGACACTGTTGGAGACGAGGAAGATGTCACGGCCGCCAGGCTGGTCGGTGTCCGCTACGGACTCGGCGGTCTGCTGGCTCACTTGCCGCTCCTGGTGAAGAACTTCTCGACGATCTGGCGGGCCGCGTCCCCGCGGTCGTACTCGCCGAACTCGGTGAGGAAGCGCTGGCGCGCCTCGGCGTACTTCGCGTCCGCCTCTTCGAAGGCGCCGAGGGCCTGCAACAGCTCGTCCGCCGTGGCCACGACCGGGCCCGGGGCCTTCTCCTTCAGGTCGAAGTAGGTGCCGCGGATGTCGGTCGCGTACTTCTCGTAGTCGTACGCGAAGAACACCATCGGCCGGTCCAGGACCGCGTAGTCGAACATCACGGACGAGTAGTCGGTGATCAGCCCGTCCGCGAGGGCCAGCAGCGGGGTGACGTCGTGGTGCTTGGACACGTCGATCACCCGGCCCTCGACCGACGGCGGCAGCGAGACGCTGTTGAGGTAGTGGGTGCGCACCAGCAGCGTGAAGCGGTCGCCGAGCCGGTCGGCGAACTCCTCGACGTCGAAGGGGAACGCGAAGCCCTCGACGGTGCCGTCCGCACTCGCCCGGAAGGTGGGCGCGTACAGCAGCACCTTCTTCTCCGGGGCGATGCCGAGCTCCGCGGCCAGCGGACCGCGCACCCGCTCCCCGCTGTCCGCCTCGCTGCGCTGCGCCTCGACCAGGGCGTCGTTGCGCGGGTAGCCGGTGCGCAGCAGGACCTCGTCGCGCAGCCGGAAGCCCTTGGCGAGGGTGCGGGTGTCGTGCTCGGAGCGGATCAGGAAGTGGTCGAAGCGGTCGACGGCCGCCTGGAACCGGGCCTGCCCGGCCCTGCCCTGCGCCTTGGTGCGGGGCTCGTGGAAGCCCATCCGCTTGAGCGCGGAGCCGTGCCAGGTCTGGATGTACGTGGTCCCCGGGCGCTTGGCCAGTGCCAGCGGGAAGCCCTGGTTGTCGACCCAGTACTCGGCCTGCGCCAGCGCCCGCAGGTACGGCCAGCTCCAGCGCCGGACCAGGGTGGCCTCCTTGGGGAAGCCGGTGGGCTTGCCGCCCGCGTACGACCAGAACGCCTCGAAGGGCACGCCCTGGCGCACCATCTCCTCGTAGATCGCCTTGGGGCTGTCGCTGTACTGCTTGCCCATGTGGCTCTCGAAGACGACCGTGCCCTTCTTGACCGGCAGCTTCGAGAAGACCTCGTGGTAGAGCTTCACCTTCTGCTCGCCCGAACCGAGGTTGCGGCGGGCCTTCAGGGCCCGGCGCAGGCCGCGCTTGACCACGCCGGCGGCCTTGCCCTGCATCGCGTTGTTGATCAGCGACTGGGTGCGTACGGCGGCGGGGCCCTCGGCGGTCAGGACGTAGGAGAGGTTGCCCTTCTTGGTCATCTCCGGCTCGAAGCGGTCCGAGACCAGCCGGGTCAGCCGCGGGCGGACCCGCAGGCGCGCGGCCTTCTCCAGGTCGACCTCGCCGACCGAGACGCGGGTGGTGACGCGGTTCCCGCCGGCCGTCAACTTCAGACGGACGTCCCAGACGGCGTCGATGATGCCGAGGGGTCGGACCGTGCTCCCGATGTCGGCGGTCGCGGTCCACTCGATCGTGTCACCGGCGTGGCGCACGGTTGCCGCCGGGAAGCTGAAGGAGCGCACGCCGATCTGCCGGCGGGCCCGGAATTCGAGCGAGGCCTTGAGTTCCGTTTCGGGCTTGATCCGCCCCAGCGGGTTGACGACGGCGCCGGAGAGCGTGACCGTGCCCCGCCCGTCGTCCTCGTAGGAGGTGAGGCGGTTGCCCAGGGTGAGGGAGCCGAGCGGGGTGGTGTGGAACCCCTGGTCGGTGACGTCCAGTATCCGGCGGCCCTCGGTGTCGTCAGGGTCGTCGATGTGCTGCGCGCACCAGTAGACGCGGCCGTCGCGCTCGGCGAGCGGGGAGGAGAGCCGGCCCTTGTTGGTCATGGCGTCGGCGGCCGGGAGCAGGTTGTCCCAGTCCTCCTTGCCCAGCAGGTAGGCGCAGATGGCCTGGAGGTGGTTGACGTTGTCGTACGCGGCCGGGTCGATGCCGGCCAGGTAGCCGTTGGCGAGGCGGGCGAACTCCTGCCGGTACGCGTCGCCCAGCAGGGGCAGGTCGCGCAGGTGCAGCACCAGGTCGTGCTTGAGGAACTTGGCGTCCTTGGCGGACTTGATCTGCGCGTGGCCCTTGGCTGCCAGCAGCTCGTCCACGCGCCGGTGGATCTCCATCCGGTGGACGAAGTTCGCGATCTCGTGGCGCCGGTTGCTGATCGACTTGGCCGCCGACTTCTCGACCACGTTCCAGAAGTAGACGTGGTTGGGGATCAGCGTGATGCGGCGTGCTGCCACGTAGGCCTGCGCGGAGAACAGCAGGTCCTCGTAGTGGATCCCGACCGGGAACTCCAGGCCCTCCTCCAGCAGGAACGCGCGCCGGTAGCACTTGTTCGTGGAGAGGGTGTCGTAGACCAGCAGGTCCGGGTACTCGGTGATCGACTCCAGCGTCCGGGTGCGCGAGTAGATCCACGGGTACCACTCGGTGGTCTTGCCCCACCGGTTGTCGAGGTGCACGCGTACGCACATGCCCGACACCAGGTCGGAGCCGGTCCGCTCGGCGGCGGCCAGCATGTTCCGGCAGGCGTTTCGTTCGAGCACGTCGTCGCTGTCCAGGAACATGACGTACGTGCCGGTGGCCTGCCGGATGCCATGGTTGCGCGGCGCGCCGCAGCCGCCGCTGTTCTCCGGTAGCTGGAAGGCGCGCACTCTTCCCGGGTGCGCCGCCTCCAGTTCCCGGGCGACCGCGTAGGACCGGTCCTTGCTGCAGTCGTCGACGATCACGACTTCGACCCCGTGCAGGGTTTGGTCCAAAACCGACTGGACGGCTGTCGGCAGACGCTCTGCGTCGTTGTAGACGATGACGACCACGGAGACGTCAGGCACGTGCACCTCGATCCCTTCGTTCCATTCCGCTTATCCCGTCAAAGCTACCGTGTGCGGCACTCCACTCAGGCAGGCCGATGGTCGGCGTGCATACTTCTAAGGAAGAGGTGAGTGGCGGGTCCGGTTGCCGACAATCACCCGTTCGGACCCAGCAGGAAGTGTTCATGAAGCTGTCCGTAGTAGTCCCTTGCTACAACGAGGAAGCTGTCGTAGACAGCTTCGACCTCGAGATCCGCAGGGTCCTGGACGCCCTCCCCGTCGAGTATGAGGTCTGTTACGTCGACGACGGCAGCCGCGACGGCACCCTCGAAAAACTCCGTAAGATCGCCGCGCAGCACGGTGAGCAGACGCGGTACGTCTCGTTCAGCCGCAATTTCGGCAAGGAGGCCGGCATGCTCGCGGGCCTCCGCGAGGCCACCGGCGACGCCGTAGTGATCATGGATGCGGACCTCCAGCACCCGCCGGAGCTCATCGCCACCATGCTCGACTACCACCGGCAGGGGCACGACCAGATCATCGCCCGCCGCACGCGCGAGGGTGACAAGAAACTCCGCTCCGCGCTGAGCCGCCTCTACTACCGGGGCATCAACCGGTGGGTCGACGTGGAGCTCGCCGACGGCGTCGGCGATTTCCGCCTGCTCTCGCGCCCGGCCGTGGACGCCCTGCTCGCGCTGCCGGAGTACAACCGCTTCTCCAAGGGCCTGTTCTCCTGGATCGGCTTCGACACCGTCCACTTCGACTACCGCAACGCGCAGCGCGAGGCCGGTGAGACGAAGTGGAAGTTCGGCTCGCTGGTGAACTACGGGATGGACGGGCTGATCTCGTTCAACAACCGGCCGCTGCGCATCGGTATCTGGCTCGGCGTGTCGCTGGTGGCCCTGACGGGGCTGTACGCGCTGTGGATCACCGTGATGGCGATCACGAACGGCGTCGAGTCGCCCGGTTACGTCACCCTCGTCGCGCTCATCACCGGCCTCGGCGGGGTCCAGATGATCATGCTGGGCCTCATCGGCGAGTACATCGGCCGCATCTATTACGAAACCAAGCGCCGCCCGCACTTCCTCGTGAAAGAAGCGCACGGCGCGGACCGCGTCCCGGGCGTGTCCCGAGCGGTGATCGCGGAAGACACCCGCCGATGACGCAGGACGGGAAGACACAGGACGCGAAGGCGCAGGACAGGAAGCAGAAGCTCGGCCAGGTCATACGGTTCGCCCTGGTCGGCGGCGTGAACACCGGCACCTTCTTCGGCATCTACCTGCTCCTGCATCCGTGGATGCCGTACTTCCTGGCCTACACGCTGGCGTTCGTGCTGTCGATGATCGGGTCGTTCTTCATGAACACCTACTTCACCTACCGCACCCGGCCGACCTGGAAGAAGTTCCTCCTCTTCCCGCTGACGAACGTCACGAACTACGTGATCCAGTCGGTCGGCCTCTACGCCCTGGTCGCCTGGGCCGGACTGGACAGCAGGATCGCGCCGCTGGTCGCGGCCGTCGTCGCCATTCCGTTCACCTTCCTGCTGTCGCGCAGGATTTTGATCCCCGGCTCGGGCGCGTCGCAGGGCGCGGAGCCGCGGACGGAGCCGGTGAGCGGCTCGTCCAGGGTCTGAAACCCCTGAGCAGTGCCCGCCTGCCACCCCGTAGATTGAGGTGGCAGGCAAGGCATTCGGCAAGGGGCAAGGGGAAAGACGTGTCAGCGGCTAGGCAGGGTGTCGTGGACGCCCGCAGGATCGTGGTCAAGGTCGGCTCCTCCTCCCTGACCACGGCGGCCGGCGGGCTCGACGCCGACCGGGTGGACGCGCTGGTCGACGTACTGGCCAAGGCCCGCAGCGGCGGCGAGAAGGAGATCGTCCTGGTCTCCAGCGGCGCCATCGCCGCCGGCCTCTCCCCGCTCGGACTGCGCCGCCGCCCCAAGGACCTGGCCCGGCAGCAGGCCGCCGCCAGCGTCGGCCAGGGCCTGCTCGTCGCCCGCTACACCGCCTCCTTCGCCCGGTACGGAGTGCGCGTCGGGCAGGTGCTGCTGACCACCGACGACACCAGCCGGCGCGCGCACTACCGCAACGCCTACCGGACGCTCGACCAGCTCCTCGCCATGGGCGCGCTGCCCGTGGTCAACGAGAACGACACCGTCGCCACGGACGAGATCCGCTTCGGCGACAACGACCGGCTCGCGGCCCTGGTGGCCCACCTGGTCCGGGCCGACCTCCTCGTCCTGCTGTCCGACGTGGACGGCCTCTACGACGGCGACCCGTCCCTGCCCGGCACCACCCGCATCGACGAGGTGCACGGCCCCGAGGACATCGCGCACGTCTCCATCGGCAGCGCCGGCAAGGCGGGCGTGGGCACCGGCGGCATGGTCACCAAGGTCGAGGCGGCGCGCATCGCGGCGGCCGCCGGCATCCCGGTCGTCCTGACCTCGGCCAGCCAGGCGGCCGACGCACTGGCCGGGCGCCGGACCGGTACGCACTTCCACGCCACGGGCCGCCGCTCCGCGGACCGGCTGCTGTGGCTCCAGCACGCTTCGACCCCGCAGGGGCACCTCGTACTGGACGACGGGGCCGTGCGCGCGGTCACCGAGCGCGGCAGCTCGCTGCTGGCGGCCGGCATCGCCGCCGTCGAGGGCGACTTCGTCGCGGGGGACCCCGTGGAACTGCGGGCCACCGACGGCCGGGCCGTGGCCCGGGGCCTGGTCAACTTCGACGCCAAGGAGCTCCCGCAGCTCCTCGGCCGCTCCACCCGTGAGCTCGCGCGGGAACTCGGACCCGCGTACGAGCGCGAGGTCGTCCACCGTGACGATCTGGTCCTGCTGCAGGGCTGAGGTTCCGTAAAACCGCCGCACGGTGCGCCGGGGACTGGTCAACTGTGAGGGGCGGACACGCGTAGTGCAGACAGGAGGCGGCTGGTGAGACGAGCGCTGACCAGCGTCGGTACGGGGGACGGTGGCGGAGACGGGCGGGACGACTCCTCCCGCCTCTGGCACGTGACCCTGAGCGTCTCCGGCAAGCCGGCTCCGTTGTCCGAGGTCCGGCGCGGGCTGGAGCAGCTGGCCCACGACCACCCTTTCCTGCTGACCAGCCGGTATGCCGACGACCATGCGGAGATCCGCTACTGGGAGGAGGCCCGGGACCTCCACGACGCGGCCGCCGTCGCCCTGCGGCTGTGGGGCGAACACCGCTCCTCGGCGCAGCTCCCGCCCTGGGAGATCGTCGGCCTGGAGGTCATCGACCGCGCCACCTACCACCAGCGCGTGTCCGAGGGCTACGGCCCGCCCCCGGCGCACCCGGTGGGCGTGCACCCGTACTAGGCGGGGGCGTCTCGGGAGGCGGAACCCCCGCCGGGCCGGGGCGGGGCGGGGATTACCCTGGCGGCATGACCTCGCTCGACGACGCCACCGCCGCCTCACCCGTACTCGCCACGGCGCGAGCCGCCCGTACGGCGGCCGCCGCCATCGCCCCCCTGCCGCGGTCCGCCAAGGACGCGGCCCTGCTGGCCATCGCGGACGCGCTGGAGGCCCGTACGGCCGAGGTCGTCGAGGCCAACGCCACCGACACGGCCAAGGCCCGCGCGGCCGGCACCAGCGAGACCGTCATCGACCGCCTCACCCTCACCCCCGAGCGCGTCGCGGCCATCGCCTCCGACGTACGGGACGTCGCCGCCCTCCCCGACCCCGTCGGCGAGGTCGTCCGCGGCTCCACCCTCCCCAACGGGATCGACCTGCGCCAGATCCGCGTCCCCCTCGGCGTCGTCGGCATCATCTACGAGGCCCGCCCCAACGTCACCGTCGACGCCGCCGCCCTCTGCCTGAAGTCCGGCAACGCGGTCCTGCTCCGCGGCAGCTCCTCCGCGTACGCCTCGAACACGGCGCTGGTCGCCATCCTGCGCGACGCCGTCGAGAGCGCAGGGCTGCCCGCCGACGCGATCCAGCTGGTCCCCGGCGAGTCCCGCGACTCCGTCCGCGAGCTGATGCGCGCCCGCGGCCTCGTCGACGTGCTCATCCCGCGCGGCGGCGCCTCCCTCATCAAGACCGTGGTCGAGGAGTCCATCGTCCCGGTCATCGAGACCGGTACCGGCAACTGCCACGTCTACGTCGATGCCCAGGCCGACCTGGCCATGGCCGTGGACATCCTCGTCAACTCCAAGGCCCAGCGGCCCTCCGTCTGCAACTCCGCCGAGACGCTCCTCGTCCACCGCGACATCGCCGACGCCTTCCTGCCGCTCGCCCTCGACGCGCTCGCCGACGCCGGAGTGACCGTCCACGGCGACGCCCGGGTGCTCGCCGCCGCCGAGGGCACCAAGGCCACCGCCCTGCCCGCCACCGACGAGGACTGGGCCGCCGAGTACCTCTCGTACGACATCGCGGCCGCCGTCGTGGAGTCCCTGGACGACGCAGTCGCCCACATCCGCCGCTGGACCTCCGGCCACACCGAGGCGATCGTGACCACCTCGCAGGCCGCCGCGCGCCGCTTCACCCAGCTGGTCGACTCGACCACCGTCGCCGTGAATGCATCCACCCGGTTCACGGACGGTGGCCAGTTCGGCTTCGGCGCGGAGATCGGAATCTCCACCCAGAAGCTGCACGCCCGGGGCCCCATGGGCCTTCCGGAGCTCACCTCCACCAAGTACATCGTCACCGGCGACGGTCACGTTCGGTAATCCCGCCCGGGACACCGCGTGGCCGGATTTCGGCACATGCCCTGCCCAAACCCGCCCCCCAGGTCTACGCTGGTCCTGTGCCGGACGACGTGGGGGGCAAGCCGTTCCCGGACGACGGGGAGCCCGACGACGACCGCGGAGGCGCGGACAAGGACTTCGCCTCCGTGGTGTTCGACGAGGACTTCGTCCGGAACGCCGAGATCCATGAACCGAGCGCGCTGGAGCGCCAGCGGGCCGCCGACCGGGCGCGCGCGGAGGCCGAAGCCGCCCGCGCCGCCGCCGCCGTCGCCGGAGGCTGGCAGGGCGAGGAGGACTACGGCTACGGCCACCCCGACGGATACGGCTCCGAGGAATCGGGCTGGGAGCACGGCTACGGCTGTGCGGAAGGACCGTACGGGGCCTACGGCGGCAGCCTGCGTCCCTACCGCGGCCGCTCCCCGTGGCTGCGCCCGGTGGCCTGGGTGCTCGCCTTCGTGATGGGCCTGGGCATGGTGGCCCTCGCCTTCAGCGCCGTCTACCGCAGCGCGGCCGCCGACACCGACCCGGCGCCGGTACCCGCCGCCACCCCCATGGGTGAAGTCACCGGCGCAGGCGCGTTTACGCACCCCGTCGGCCGCCAACCCTGAAGGTACGACCCCACTCCCTTTTTCACCGGAGCAGGGGGCTTCTCTGAAGCGGGGACAGCGGGGAGAAGCGATGGCCATGCCAGGAGATCCACCCGACGGCACCCCCGACGGCATCGGCGGGGGCGATGACGAGTTCCGGGCGGACGAGTACCGGTCGGTGGTGTTCGACGAGGACTTCGTCAGGGCTGCCCGCATCCAGGAGTTCTCCGCGCAGGAGCGGATCGGCGGGCACTCCCGCGCCGTACGCAGCCGCTCCATCTGGTCCGGCGGGTACGCGGGCTCCCGCACCGGCAGCCACGGCCGCGGCGCGACGCAGGGAAGGCTGCTCGTGCTGCTCATCGCCGCGGCCTTCGCGGCCGCCGTCTACATGGGCCTGCGCAACCCCTACGTGCCGCCCGTCGGCGGCCACGCCGAACCGCTCAGCAGCACCGTCGTGCCGCTCGCGCCCACCGAGGCAGTCCCCGGCGGCCGCCCGGCCGACCTGTACGCGAAGAGTCCGGCCGCGCAGTACCGCGTCGGCGCTGCCGGGATCACCCTGCCCGCCGTGCGCCGCACCCTGCACTTCACCGAGAGCCAGGTCCTGGCCGCCCTGACCGTCGCCAAGGACTACCTGGTGCAGTCCTCCCTGGACCCGGACGTCCTGTCCGGCAGCGCCTCCCGGCCGGTACGGGTCCTGCTCGACCCCGACCAGCTGGCGCAGTTCGACCGCAGCATGCTCTCGCCCTCCGGCGACGGCCGGTACGCCGCCACCGGCTGGCTGGTCCGCTTCGACCCGGGCGCCGCCGTCATGGCCGACACCCGGGTCCGGGTCAGCGGCACCCTCGCCGCCCTGGAGGTGAGCCCGGAGGTGCTGGAAGTGACCACCGACCACACCTTCGTCTACGCGGTGCGCCCGGCCGCCGGTCCGCCGACCGCGGCCGACGGCGCCTCGCTCTTCACCGTCCGCCGCGAGCTGCGGCTGCGCTTCGACCGCGAGGACCTCACGGCCCGGCGCGCGGAGCTGGCCTCGGCCTATGTGATGGCCGGCCCGCAGGACTGCTCCGCCGACCCCGCCGCGGGCTTCCGCCCGCTGACGGCAGGCGCCGCGCCGACCACGGTGGGCCCGGCCGCGAGCGACCCGTACGCGAGCGGCCATCCCCGCCGGGGGGCCGGGCTGTGCGGCGTACTGGCGACGCCCGCCCCGGAGCAGAGCATCAGCCCTGCTCCGTAGACCCGCCCGTGGCCGTGCCCGGGCCCTGGTCCTTGCCCGTCGCGGCGCCGCCGGCGGCCCCGCCGGTCCCGGCAGCCCCCGTGAACTTGTCGCGGAGCTTGCCGCCCAGGTCGCCCGCGCCGCCGGCTATGTCGCCGACCAGCTTCATCAGCGGATCCTTGCTGGTGCGCACCGAGTCGGCGTAGTGGGCGGCCGACTGACGGAAGGAGTCGGTCACCGAGGTGTCCTTGTCCTCGTCCCGCCGCGGGTAGTGGCCGTCCATGATCCGCTGGTGGTCCCGGGTCTGCGACCACTTCTTCAGCTCGGCCGCCCGCACCGTCGTGAAGGGGTGCGTACGGGGCAGCATGTTGAGGATCTTCAGCACGGAGTCGCGCAGGTCACCGCTCGCCTCGTACTCCTCGGCCTGGGCGAGGAAGGCGTCCACATTCATCTCGTGGAGGTGGTTGCCGCCCGCTATCTTCATCAGCCCCCGCATCGAGGCATTCACGTCCTGGCCCACCAGCAGCCCCGCCCGGTCCGCCGAGAGCTCCGACTTGCGGAACCACTCCCGCAGCGCGGTCACGATCGCCGTGATCGCCATGGTGCCCAGCGGGATCCACGCCACCTTCAGCGCGAGATTCGTCAGGAACAGCAGGATCGTGCGGTACACGGCATGCCCCGACAGCGCGTGGCCCACCTCGTGGCCCACCACCGCCCGCATCTCCTCCTCGTCGAGCAGTTCGACGAGAGCCGTCGTCACCACGATGATCGGCTCGTCCAGCCCGATGCACATCGCATTCGGCTTCGGGTCCTGCTGCACGTACATCTGCGGGACCTTCTCCAGGTCCAGGATGTAACAGGCGTCGCGCAGCATCGCGTACAGGTGCGGGAACTGCGTCTCGCCCACGCGGACGGTGTCCGACAGGAACAGCAGCCGCAGGGTCCGCTCCGGAAGGAGCCCGCTCAGTGCCTTGAAGACCGTGTCGAACCCGGCCAGCTTGCGCAGCGCCACCAGCGCCGAGCGGTCCGCCGGGTGCTCGTAGGCCCGCGAGGAAATCCCGGGGAACCTCCTGCGGTCCCGCGCCGGTGCCTTCTCGAATCCCGTGTCCGTCATAGCGCCTCCCCCTCGATCTGACTTCCAGCCTGTGCGTCTATCCTCTCCAACGCCTGAGTCGACGTGAGCGTGCCCCAGGCCCCCGCATACGATGTGAGCGAAATCTCCGCCCGCACCCCGACTCGATAGGTACCTGCCTGATGAGCCTCGCCACCACCGCCCACAGCCTGGTCGTCCTCGCCTCGGAAGGGGCCGAGCAGCACGGCGGCAACCACGACAGCCTCAACCCCTTCCTGACCGGTGGCGCCGCGTTCGGCATCCTGCTCCTGCTGCTGTGGGTCACCACGCGCCTCAACCGCGACCGCTAGATCACCTCGCGTACGCGCTCGAATGCGGGTCCGGACCGCTCCACCGGGCCAGTAGGCTCTGCGCTCATGGGAGAGCAGGAAGTGCCTACCGGCCCGGTCAAGCGCCGGCTCGGCGTGATGGGCGGGACATTCGACCCGATCCACCACGGACACCTGGTGGCCGCCAGTGAAGTGGCCGCGCTGTTCCACCTCGACGAGGTGGTGTTCGTACCGACCGGCGAGCCGTGGCAGAAGTCGCAGCGGGCCGTGTCGCCCGCCGAGGACCGCTACCTCATGACGGTCATCGCGACCGCCTCGAACCCGCAGTTCTCGGTGAGCCGCATCGACATCGACCGCGGCGGGCCGACGTACACGATCGACACCCTGCGCGACCTGAGCGCCCTCAACGACGACTCCGACCTGTTCTTCATCACCGGTGCCGACGCCCTCGCACAGATCCTGACCTGGCGAAACGCCGAGGAACTCTTCGCCCTCGCCCATTTCATCGGCGTCACCCGGCCGGGCCACGTCCTGACCGACGACGGCCTTCCCGAGGGCGGCGTCTCCCTGGTGGAGGTGCCCGCGCTGGCGATCTCGTCCACGGACTGCCGCGCCCGGGTCGCCAAGGGGGATCCTGTCTGGTATTTGGTTCCGGACGGCGTGGTGCGCTACATCGACAAGCGTGAGCTGTACCGGGGAGCCTGAGCTTCCGGAGAGAGGGGCCCCGCGGTGAACGACCGACAGGAGCCGGACCCGTACGACCCGTACGATCCGCACGCAGCCCAGGAGCAGCAGCTCATCGGCTACGACGCGTACGGGCGGCCGGTGTACAGCCAGGCGCCCGCGCAGCCGGCCCCCGCCCCTGCCCAGAGTTACGAGCAGCAGGGCTACGAGCAGCAGCAGCCGTACGGCGGGTACGGCTACCAGGCGTACGGCCAGCAGCCGCAGCAGCAGTACTACCCGCAGCAGCCGCAGCAGGACTACGCCCAGGCCCCCGCGTACGGCTACGACACGCAGGCCACCCAGCAGTGGATCCCGCAGCAGGCCGCCCCGGAGGCCCACGCGCCGGCTCCGGCCCCGGCCCGGGCCCCCGCGGCCGAACCGGCGCCCGACCCGGACCCGGAGCCCGGGTACCGCCCGGCCGCCGCGCAGGTCCCCGAGCCCCGCCGCCCGGGCGCCGCCTCCGGACAGCAGCCCGACGGGTACCGCACCGAGCAGTTCGACTTCATCGACCAGCCGGACGAGGACTCCGAGGACGTCATCGACTGGCTCGCCTTCACCGAGAGCCGGACCGAGCGCCGCGAGGAGGCCCGCCGCCGCGGCCGCAACCGCGTGGTCGCACTGATCGTCGCGCTCGCCGTCTTCGTCGTCGCCGGCCTCGGCTACCTCTGGTACGCCAGCAAGCTGCCCTTCCTGGAAGGTCCCGGAAAGTCGCAGAACACCGCGGCCGCCACCGGACCGCAGAAGCGCGACATGATCGTCGTGCACGTGCACAACACCAAGAAGGGCGGCACCTCGACGGCGCTGCTCGTCGACAACGTCACCACCAAGCAGGGCGCCACCGTCCTGGTGCCCAACACGCTGAACGTCCCCAAGGACGACGGCAGCGCCGCGGGCCTCGGCAAGGCCGTCGAGGAGGGCGGCCTCGGCGTGCGCGAATCCCTCGACACGGTGCTCGGCACGCACATCGGCGGTACCTGGCGCCTGGACACCCCCTTCCTGGAGAGCCTCGTCGAGCTGGTCGGCGGCATCGAGGTCGACACCGACGCCGCCGTCCCCGCGGACGACGCGGTCAAGGCCCCGGCGGTGGCCCAGGGCCAGAAGCAGAGCCTCAGCGGCGCGATGGCGGTCGCCTACGCCACGTACCGCGGCCAGGGCGAACCGGAGGCCAAGCAGCTGGAGCGGCTGGGCAAGGTGCTGTACGCCGTCCTGCGCAAGGTTCCCGGGGACGCGAAGTCCGCGACGATGACGGTCGAGAGCATCGGCCAGATCCTGGACCCGGCGCTGAACGCGCAGACCCTCGGCGCCCTGCTGGCCAAGCTCGGCGAGCACGCCAAGGTGGGTGCGTACCGCACCGACGTGCTCACGGTGAAGCCCGACGGCGGCCTCACGGACGACGCCAACAAGAAGGTCGTCAAGGAGGTGCTCGGCGGCTCCTTCACGGCGACGCAGGCGGGCGCCGCCCCGCGGGTCGGCTTCAAGGACGCCACCGGCGACGACAAGGCCCAGACCGCGGGGAGGGCGGCGCTGCTCAACGGCGGCTACACCCTGGTCGACGGCGGCAAGGCGGACAAGACCGCTCCCGCGTCGCAGATCACGTACCAGGACGACGCGCAGCGGGACAAGGCGATCGAGGTCGCCAAGACGCTGGGGCTGCCCGAAACGGTCGTGAAGAAGGGCGAGAGCGCGGTCAACGCGGACATCGTGGTGACGCTGGGCAAGGACTACAAGACGTCCTGAGCCTTGCCCGGTCAGGGCTCTGAGGTGGGGATCCGCCCGCGCGGGACGTTCCGCGCGGGCGGTGTCGGCGGTACATGAGACCCTTGTATGGATCTGCCCGCCAACCCGAAAGCATGGCCAGTGACCGCCACGGACCGCTCCATCGAGCTCATCACCGCCGCCGCCCAGGCCGCGGCCGACCGGCTCGCGCACGACATCATCGCGTACGACGTCAGCGACGTGCTGTCGATCACCGACGCCTTCCTGCTCGCCTCGGCGCCCAACGACCGCCAGGTCAAGTCGATCGTCGACGAGATCGAGGAGCGCCTGCTCAAGGAGCTCGGCGCCAAGCCGGTACGCCGCGAGGGCGACCGCGACGCGCGCTGGATCCTGCTCGACTACATCGACATCGTCGTCCACGTGCAGCACAGCGAGGAGCGGGTCTTCTACGCGCTGGAGCGCCTGTGGAAGGACTGCCCCGAGATCGACCTGCCCGAGGACGCCAAGCTCACCAAGGGCAAGGCGGAGGAGCACGCCAAGCTGCGTGAGGCGGCGGGCGACGAGGACCAGGACGGTGATCTGTTCTGAGCACGAGCCCCTCGGGCAAGACCGGCCGGAAGATCGTCCTGTGGCGGCACGGCCAGACCTCGTGGAACCTGGAGCGGCGCTTCCAGGGCTCCACGGACATCGAGCTGACCCAGACCGGTGTGGCGCAGGCGCGCCGCGCCGCCCGGCTGCTCGCCTCGCTGAAGCCCGACGCGATCATCGCCTCCGACCTGCGGCGGGCCTCCGCCACGGCTGCCGAGCTGGCCGCCGTCACGGGTCTGCCGGTGACGCACAGCGCGGCGCTGCGCGAGACGTACGCCGGCGAGTGGCAGGGCCTCACGCACGACGAGATCGTCAAGAAGTACGGCGAGCAGTACGCGGCGTGGAAGCGCGGCGAGCCGGTGCGCCGGGGCGGCGGGGAGCTGGAGACCGAGGTCGCCGACCGGGCGGCGCCGGTGGTGCTGTCGTACGCGGACCGGCTGCCGGAGAGCGGCACGCTCGTGGTGGTGAGCCACGGAGGCGCGATCCGTACGACGATCGGCCGCCTGCTGGGCCTGGACTCGCACCACTGGGAGAGCCTGGGCGGGCTCTCGAACTGCTGCTGGTCCGTGCTCGGCGAGGGCGCGCGCGGCTGGCGGCTGATGGAGCACAATGCCGGCACGCTGCCGGAACCGGTGCTCGGCGACGACGACTGAGCGCTCCGCACCCGGATTTCACTTTCCGGCTGGTCACAGGCTAGAGTTCTTCTTGTTCGCAGCGCAGAACGCCGGAAACGGGGGAGCGCGGCGGAGAGCGGGGCTATAGCTCAGTTGGTAGAGCGCCTGCATGGCATGCAGGAGGTCTGGAGTTCAATTCTCCATAGCTCCACAATCAGGATCCCGTCCCCAACAGGGGGCGGGATTCTTGCTTTTGTCCCTTGCTGACCAGCCGCGCACCGGCATGGCAGAATCGGACGGCCGGAGGGGGACACGACGGCCCGACGCGGGAGGGAGTCGCTGACGGATGGGTGCACACCGGCGGCGGTGCGACTGGTGCAACAACGGCACGCCGATCGTGCGGGACATGGACCCGATCAACTCCGACTACCAGTACTGGTGCGAGGAATGCGCGCGGGCGCTGATCATAAAAGGCGACCCGATCGAGACGTACCGCGAGCTGGAGGGCGAGCCGATCTATGGGCGCCTCCTCGACGAGCACTGCACGCTCAAGCGGTTCTACCAGTTCGCGCGAGCCTGACGACCAAGCTGACGAACCATCCCCAATCGGACATGGCCCGAGGTCGACGGAAACCGATTTTTGGACCAGGGCCATGACCGTGTAATGTTTGGGACGTCGCCAAGGGGAACCGGAAACGGAAGCCGGAGCGGCAGGCAAGACAAGGGGCTATAGCTCAGTTGGTAGAGCGCCTGCATGGCATGCAGGAGGTCTGGAGTT
>NZ_JBHWVJ010000109.1:0-21735 GCF_042736725.1 Streptomyces sp. NPDC060028
GCGCGGTACGGCCGCCGCCCGTGCCGCAGGCGGCGGTGAGGGCACCGGCGGCGACCGCCGCGCCGGCACGGAGGGCGGTTCGGCGGTCCGGGTAGCAGAGCACCTGCCCATTTAAGGGGTGGATGACCCCGTAGGTAATGATTGACCCAATTCAGGGCGTTCGCCGAGGTGCACCCAGTCGGCGGCCCATCCGCTACGTGATCAACGATTTACACAGAGCAGTCCACACTTATTCATAGATTACGAGGTGAGTGGCCCAACTCACCTTGGTTTTAGCTAGAAACTATTACTATATGCACACTTATGTCCAACTTGGGACTTTTGGCGTTTGATCCCTCGTCTGCCATAGTCGGAATCACGGCTTCCCGTTGACCCGAGCGAAGTCGCCACGCCGAGGATCACACCCCCTTCGATCCTCGGCGCACCCATGAAACCCCCGCAGCGCCTCATCCGGCGGCAGGGGGTTTCTGTGTTTCCGGACCGCCCGGCCACAGCACTAGCGGTCGGCCACCCGCATCTCGAACCAGGTGATCTTGCCCCGCGGCAGCAGATCGGCGCCCCAGCGGTCGGAGAGCTTGTCGACGAGGAAGAGCCCGCGCCCCGTGGTGTCCAGCTCGTGCACCGGCATCAGGCAGGGCAGTCCGCGCGAGGGATCGCGCACCTCGACGCGGATCCAGCCGCGCCGCCGGAGCATCCGTAAACCGAAGGACCGCGCCCCGGTGTGCCGGACCGCGTTGCCGACGAGTTCCGAGACCAGCAGGACGGCGTGCTCGGCGGTCTGCGGAGAGAGGCCCCAGAGCCTGATCACCACGCACTGGGTGAGCCGCCGGGCGGTGCTCGCCGACTCGGGCATGGACGGCAGGGACACTTCCGCCTCAACCGGATTTCCGTACAACTCCAGCGCCTTGAGGCCCTGTTCGTCCTCGATCGCCGCCGTGAGCCGTACGGCGGAAGCGCTGCTGCGCTGCCGCGGTTGCTCCACACCCTCCAGGCCCGCCATGCACCCATCATGGACGGCCGATATGCCCGCCCGGGCCGTTCCGCAGGAAAACACCCCACGGAATGAACGATTCCGCGGGGGCGGCCCGTCATATGCAATTGGCAAGCGGAGGCCGGTGATACCACCCTGACCTGCGGTGACATTGTGCATCACGCCGATCACGCTGAGTGGATCATCGTTTCTCCTTAAGGTGCTCTTAAGGCCTGGATAAAACCACACCAAGGGGAGGGCTGCGGGATCGGCTTGTCGTAGACCCCGCTTCTGACGCGCAGCCCGCGCCGCCCGGTACACGACGGGGCCCCGGGCCGGGGCCCCGCGCGCCGCGTCAGAGGAACTTGGCCTTGCCCGGGCCCTCTTCGACGAAGCTGCGCATCCCGCGCTCCCGGTCCTCGGTGGCGAACAGCCCGGCGAACCAGTTGCGTTCGATGGTGAGCCCGGTGTCGATGTCGGCCTCCAGGCCGGCGTCCACGCACTCCTTGGCCGCGCGCAGTGCGATGGCCGGGCCCTGCGCCAGCCTGGCGGCCCAGGCGTGCGCCTGCTCGTACACCTCGGCGGCGGGCACGATGCGGTCCACCAGGCCCAGGGCGAGGGCCTCTTCGGCCTTGACCATGCGGCCGGTGAAGATCAGGTCCTTGGCCTTGGACGGGCCGATCAGCCGGGACAGCCGCTGGGTGCCGCCCGCGCCCGGGATCAGACCGAGCAGGATCTCGGGCTGGCCGAGCTTCGCGTTGTCGGCGGCGATCCGGTAGTCGGCGCACAGCGCGAGCTCGCAGCCGCCGCCCAGGGCGTAGCCGGTGACGGCGGCGACGACGGGCTTGGGGATCCGGGCGACGGCGGTGAAGGAGTCCTGCAGGGCGCGGGACCGGGCGATCATCGCCGCGTGGTCCATCGTCTGCATCTCCTTGATGTCCGCGCCGGCCGCGAACACCTTCTCGCCGCCGTAGATGACGACGGCCCGGACGTCGCTGCGGTCGGTCGCCTCCACGGCGAGCTCGCGCAGCCGGTCCTGGGCCGCGATGTCCAGGGCGTTCATGGGCGGCCGGTCCAGGAGGATGGTGCCGACGCCTTCGGAGACTTCGAGAGAGATGGTCATACGGGCCAGGTTAATCGCGGTTAACGCCAAGTGGCCCGGTGCTGTGGGTCACAGCACCGGGCCACTCGGCCGGCATGACGACTACCCGTGGGCGGGGGCTACTTGATCCACTCCGCCCAGTCCATGTTCCAGCCGTTGAGGCCGTTGTCCGGGGCGACCGTCTTGTCCTTGGAGTTCTTCACGATGACCACGTCGCCGATCAGCGAGCTGTCGAAGAACCAGGCGGCCGGCTCGTCGGGGTCGCCGGCGCCGCGCTCGTCGCGCAGGCCCACGCAGCCGTGGCTGACGTTCTCCGAGCCGAAGGTGCCGGAGGAGGCCCAGTAGTTGCCGTGGACGAAGGTGCCCGAGTTCGTCAGACGCATGGCGTGCGGGACGTCGGAGATGTCGTACTCGCCGCCGAAGCCGACGGTCGCGCCGTTCATCCGGGTCACCTTGTACTTCTCGCTGATGACCATCTGCCCGTTGTACGTGGTCGTCGACGGCGCGCCCGCGGTGATCGGGACGTTCTTGACCACTTGGCCGTCGCGGACGACCTGCATCGTGTGGTCGGCCGCGTCGACCGTGGAGACCTGGGAGCGGCCGACGGTGAAGGTGACCGTACGGGTCTGCTTGCCGTAGACCCCCGGGCGGCCTTCGACTCCGTCGAGGGCGAGCTTCAGGGTGACCTTGGTGCCCGCGGCCCAGTACTTCTCCGGGCGGAAGTCGAGGCGGTCGTTGCCGAACCAGTGGCCCTCGATCGGCACGGCCGGCTCGGCCGTCACCGTGATGGCCTTCTCGACGGCCTCGGGATTGGTGATGCCGCGGGTGAAGTTGATCGAGACCGGCATGCCCACGCCGACGGTCGAGCCGTCCTCGGGCGTGTAGTGGCCGACGAAGGTGTTGGTGGGGGTCAGCGTGGTGAAGGTGGTGTCCTTCGCGGACTCGCGGCCCGCCTCGTCCTTGGCCACCGCGTGCACCTTGTACTCGGTGGCGGAGGCGAGGTTGCGGGCGGGCTCCCAGCTCGCGCCGTCGCCGGCGAGCTTGCCCTCCACCGCGTTGCCCTTGGTGTCGGCGACGGTCACCGTGGTGAGCTTGCCGCCCGTACTGGATATCTTCAGGACGCCGTTGGTGGCGACCTCCTTGGCCCCGTCGTCCGGCTTGACGCTCACGACGGCCTTGGACGCCTCGGTACCGGTCTTGCCGCTCCCGCCGTCCCCGCCACCGCTCCCGCCCTTGCCGCCGCCGTCGCCGTCGCCGCCGGCGCTGCACGCGCTGGTGAGCAGCAGCGCCGCACCCAGCAGGAGGGCCGGCAGGCCAACGCGGACGCGGCCGCGTATCGGCTGCAGGTTCACTCTTCTTCTCCCCATGTCCCCCGCGCGCGGGCAGTCGCGCGCTTGTCAACAGGTAATCACATGGGGGGATCACGAAGAGCCACGGTCGTGTCACCGTTCCGTCCCAAGTGCCGGGGCGGCGGCGGGATCAGTCCTCGGTGCCGGGTTTGGTGCCCCAGACGTAGACGGCGTCGCCCTCGGTGAGCAGGTCCCACAGGCGTCCCGCGTCGGGGACCGAGAGGTTGACGCAGCCGGCGGAGCCGCCGTGGGCGTAGAGGTCGCCGGGGCGGCCGTGCAGGGCCTGGCCGCCGTCGAAGAACTGGGCGTACGGCATGGGGGCGTCGTCGTAGAGCGAGGACTTGTGGTCGATGCTGCGCCAGTAGACCTCGTGCCAGCCGGGGCGGGTCTCCTGGTCGTCGCGGCCGGTGCGGATGGGGACGGGCGGGAAGACCACGTCGCGGTCGCGCTGCACCCACAGCAGCTGCCGGTCCAGGTCGATGCAGGTGACGCGGTGGGGGCGGACGGGGCACAGGCCCGCGGCGTTGGGGTTCGCGCGGGCGGCGACGGCGACCATCATCCGGTACGTGACGAGGCCCGGGTAGCCTTCGGCGGGCTCGATGCCGCTGCGCTGCTGGAAGGCGCGGACGGCCGCGCAGTCGGCTGCCGACTGCGTCCCGTCGACGGGCCGGCCGAGGTGTTCCTCCAACTCCCGCTGGTAGGGCCCGGTCCCGGCGGTGCACGCGGGCTCGGCCGCGGCCGCCTGCGGTGGGGCCAGGGCCGGGGCCGCCAGGGAAAGGACCGCGGCCAGTGCGGCCGCCCTGCCTATCGGGCCAGTCGCGTCGCGCCTCGTCATACGGGCCTCCTCGCGCCCGCAGGCCGGGCCGCCGGTCCCCACGTAACCCGGTCCGGACGGGCCCGGCGCGCCGGGTACGGCCGGGCGGGGTGTTCCCTCACCCGACCGGACCACCCGGCGCGCCCCCGCGCGCGGTCAGGACCCGCGCGGGGTCAGGACCGCGGGCCGTGGTCGTCCTTGCCCTTGCCGTGCTCGTCGCGCTTGTTGTGCACGGTGACCACCAGTCGCCCGTCGGTGCTGTCCCCGTCCAGCCTCAGCGGACCCGTCACCCGGTGGCGGGGCAGCTCGTAGCCCTCGGGCACGTCGGTTTCGACCAGGTAGTACGAGCCCTCGGGAAGCCGCTCGAACTCACACACGCCGCTGCGGTCGGTGGCGCAGCCCTCCTTCACCTGCCGGTCGGCGTTGATGCCGCGGGTCTGGAGGCCCTCGGTGTTGTTGGTCTCCTGCCAGACCTCGAACACCGCGCCGCGCAGGGGCCTCTCGGTCTTGGCGTCCTTCTTCAGGATCTTGATGGAGCCGCGGTGCTCGGTGTCCCGCTTGCGGTTCGGGACGTTGAGGACGATGCCCTCCCGTACGTCACCCTCGTCCAGGTCGAAGGGGATGACCGGGTCGCGCAGCGGCTCGTACCCGGCCGGGGAATGCGTCTCGCGCCAGTAGTACCGGTGACCGATCGGCAGCTGAACGGTGCAGCTGCCCTGGGTGTCGGTCACGCAGGCGCCGTCGAGCTTCCTGTCCGCGTCGGGTCCGGTGGTCTGCAGGCCGGGCCGGCCGTTGGTCTCGGTCCACAGCTCGAAGCGGGCGCCGGGCAGGGCCTCGCCCGTGTCCTTGTCGGACTTCCACAGCACCACCTCGGCGCCGACCGGCTGCCTCGCGTTGGTCATCCGGTGGCGCACACCGGCGGAGGCGTTCTGCGGGGTCAGCGTCAGCTCGCCGATGGTGTTCTCCGGCAGGTCGTAGCCGGCCGGGGCCTGCGTCTCGCGCCAGTAGTAGGTGCCCGCGTCCACGGTGCGGGAGCAGACGCCGTTCGCCGGCGTGGTGCAGTCGGCCACCTTGATGTCGGCGCCCGCACCCTCGAACTGGGCGCCCGGCCGGCCGTTGGTCTCGTGCCACAGCTCGAACCTGGCGCCCGCCAGCGGCTTGTCCGTCTGGTCCACCTTGAGGACGGAGACCTCGCCGCGCACCGGCACCGGCGGGGCGCAGTCGGGCAGGTTGCCGTTGAAGGGGTAGGCGTGGAACTCCTGGCCGCCGCCGAGACCGTCGATGCTGGTGTGGGTGAGCGAGCCCGTGGTGAAGAACCGGCCGTTCATCCCGGGCAGGGTGACGGCGGTCCGCGAGCCCTGTTCGCCGACGAGCACGCTGCCCTGGAACTGGCCGCTGCCCGCGAGGCGCAGGGTCGTCGCGTCGGGGAAGTTCCACAGCAGCCGGGTCCGCAGGCCGTTCCAGGCACTGTTGGCGTCGGCGATGGCGCCGCTGAAGGTGCTGACGGTCCGCTCGGTGCCGAGGATGTTGACCAGGACCGTGGCGTCCGCCGGGATCCGGTCGAAGCGGATGCCGATCGCGCCGGACGCGCTGGCCGCGATGTTCGCGTCGAGGTTGAAGACCTGGAGCCGGGAGGTGTTGTCGCCGGTGAAGACGGCGAAGCCGCCGTTGACGACGGCCGTGCCGGTCGCATGGCGGGGCTGCCCGTCGACGCGGGCGTAGCACTTGCTGGCGGCGGTGAGCCGGTCGCGCAGGCCGGCGTACTTGGCGACCGCGGCGGTGTCGTGGGTCAGGGTGCCGGTGACCGTGCCGGGTCCGGGGGCGGTGCCGGCGTAGCGGACCACGCCGCCGTCGGAGATCAGCCGCTCCCCCGCGGCGATGGTGACGTTGTGTCCGGTGGCCAGGAAGTCCGAGCCGACCGGGGGCCGCACGAGGGAGCCGGCGCCGACGATGCCGATGTTGTAGCCCTGCCCCGCCTCGGCCGCCTTGTCCTGGTCGAAGCTGCCGAGGACGACGATCTTGCCCTCGGCCTCGGCGGCGCGCTCGCGGACGTGGAAGTCGCCGCCGACGAAGATGTTCACGGCCTGGTCGTAGCCGGTGGCCTGGGTGCCGACCTCGACCTGGGGGAAGGGGTCGGGGCAGCGGCCGGGGATGCACGGACCGAGACCGCCGGGCAGTACGGCGCGCGGGGCACCGTGCACGGGACCCGCTGCCGGTTGTCCGCCGCCGGGCCCCGCCGCCAGGGCGGTGGGGGCCCCGGCGGCCAGTACGGCCCCGATCGCGAGGCCGAGGGTCCAGTTCCTTGCTGACATGACGCTCCGTCCGTTACCTGCGCTGCTGGCCCGTACAGGCTGGGCGCGGGTCTCGGCGCGTCGGACGAAGGACACTCCCCCGCTACGGCATTCCGGTCCGACGATCACTCGATCGGTCCGCACTCGGGGGCGGGGCGGGGTCAGCCGAGGGCGGAGCCCGCGACCCAGGCCGGCCAGGACATGTTCCAGCCGCCCAGGCCGTTGTCCGGGGCCACCGTCTTGTCCTGCGAGTTCACGACCTCCACCACGTCGCCGACCAGCGTCCGGTCGAAGAACCACCCCGCGGGGGTGTCCGATCCGCCGCCCTTGTTGTCGCGCAGGCCCACGCAGCCGTGGCTGGTGTTGGTGGAGCCGAAGGTGTCGGGGCTGGCCCAGTAGTTCCCGTGCAGGAAGGTGCCGGAGGCGGTGAGCCGCATGGCGTGCGGGACGTCGGGGATGTCGTACTCGCCCTTGCCGTCCTCGCTCGTGAAGCCGACGGTCGCCCCGTTCATCCGGGTGACGTCGAACATCTCCATCACCACCATCTTGCCGTTGTAGGTGGTGTTCTTGGGCGCCCCGGCGCTGATCGGCACCGTCGACAGCAGCTCGCCGTCGCGCCGGACCTCCATGGTGTGCGCGGCCGCGTCCACGGTGGAGACCTGCGAGCGGCCCACGGTGAAGCGGATGGTCTTGTCCTGGATGCCGTACGAGCCCGGCGCGCCCTCGATGTCGCGCAGGTTCATCTTCACCGTGATCTCGGTGCCCGCCTTCCAGTACGCCTTGGGCCGGAAGTCCAGGCGCTCGCGCCCGAACCAGTGCCCGGCCACCTCGACCGCGGGGTCGGAGGTGATGGTGATGGCCTTCTCCACGGCGGCGCGCTGCTCGATCGCCCGGTTGAACTTGAAGGAGATGATCATGCCGGTGCCGACGGTGGAGCGGTTCTCGGGCTTGAAATAGCCGATGAACCGTTCCTCGGGCACGTAGGTGGTGAAGGTGGTGTGCCGGGCCTGGCGGCGGTCGTGCCCGTCGAGGGCGACCGCGTCCACGGTGTACTTGGCGGCGAGCGCGAGCCGGCCGTTCGCCGGGTCGGGGCTCCAGCTGAGACCGTCGTCGGCGATGGCGCCGGGGACCTGCTCCTCCTGGGCGTCCTCCACCTTGGTGACGACGACCCGCTCCAGCCGGCCCTCGGGCACGCTGACCGTGAGCGGGCCGTCGGCGGGCACGCCTCTGGCGTTGTCGTCGGGGGTGATCCGGATGGCCTCGTCCGGTGACCGGGGTTTGCCGGGCAGCTGGATCTCCACCGGGGATCCACCGTCCTTGGTGCATCCGGCCAGGCCGCCCAGCAGGGCCGCCCATGCCGCCACGGCGGCCAAGCCCGCCCCTGCCCGCCTCGTCAGAAGAGTCACGACCCTCCAACGACCGGGCCCCTCCAGGGGAAACGTGAGCGCGGCCCGAGTTCCGGACAGCACAGTCCGGGCAGAACAGTGGGAAGGACCAGACGGGGGCGGGCCCAAGCCGGGACGCCGGGGCCGCACTCCCCAACCCTCGCCGGTACCCAGAGCCGTGGAGGCGGGCAGTGTCGAGCGCAGCCGAGCAAGAGGCGGTGGAAGCCGCCGCAGGTGAGGTACGGAGCGGCCGGACCGCTCCCGTGCCGCACGTCAACGGGCAGTCGAAGAGCCAGGCGCCACGCGCGTCGGCGCGCCCGGGGCCACCGCTGTGGCCCGGGTCCTCGCATCCGCTGGGGGCCCGGTTCCACCACGGCCCCGACGGGATCGCGGGCACCAACTTCGCGCTGTGGGCGCAGGGAGCGGAGGCGGTGGAGCTGTGCCTGTTCGACGAGGGCGGGGCCGAGACCCGTTGTGCGCTGACAGAGCTCACGCACGAGATCTGGCACGGTTTCGCGCCGGGCGTGCGCCCCGGGCAGCGCTACGGGTTCCGGGTGCACGGCCGGTGGGACCCCTGGACGGGCGCCCGGTACAACCCGGCGAAGCTGCTCCTCGACCCGTACGCGCGGGCGGTGGACGGGGACTTCACGCTGCCGCCCGAGGTGTACGGACACGTGCGCGACTGGCCGCAGCAGTACATCGCGGACACCGTGCGCGACGACCGCGACTCGGCGCCGCACGTCCCCAAGGGGGTCGTCGTCCACGATGACGACGACTGGGCGGACGACGTCCGGCCGAAGACCCCGTGGGCCGATTCGGTCATCTACGAGCTGCACGTGCGCGGCTTCACGATGCGCCACCCGGGCGTTCCCGAGCACCTGCGCGGCACGTACGCGGGGCTGGCCCACCCGGCGGCGATCGAGCACCTGACCGGGCTGGGGGTGACGGCGGTGGAGCTGCTGCCGGTCCACCAGTTCGCCCACGAGGACCACCTGCTGCGCCGGGGCCTGCGCAACTACTGGGGCTACAACTCCATCGGCTACTTCGCCCCGCACGCCGGGTACTCGTCGAGCGGTACGACCGGACAGCAGGTCGGCGAGTTCAAGCGCATGGTGCGGGCCCTGCACGCGGCCGGGATCGAGGTCATCCTCGACGTGGTCTACAACCACACGGCGGAGGCCGGCGAGCTGGGCCCCACGCTGTCGCTGCGCGGGGTCGACAACCGGGCGTACTACCGGCTCCAGTCGGACCAGCGCCGGTACGCCGACTACACGGGCTGCGGGAACACCCTGCACGCAGGGCGGCCGCACGTGCTGCGGCTGATCACCGACTCGCTGCGGTACTGGGTCACGGAGATGGGGGTGGACGGCTTCCGCTTCGACCTGGCGGCGGCGCTGGCCCGCTCGATGCACGACGTGGACATGCTGTCGCCGTTCCTCGCGGTGATCGCACAGGATCCGGTGCTGCGCCGGGTGAAGCTGATCGCCGAGCCGTGGGACGTGGGCTCGGGCGGCTACCAGGTGGGCGCGTTCCCGCCCCTGTGGACGGAGTGGAACGACCGCTACCGCGATGCCGTGCGGGATTTCTGGCGGGGCGCGCTGCCCGACGTACGGGACCTGGGGTACCGGCTCTCGGGGTCGAGCGACCTGTACGCGTGGGGCGGGCGCAGGCCGTACGCATCGGTGAACTTCGTGACGGCCCACGACGGCTTCACCCTGCGCGACCTGGTGAGTTACGAGCACAAGCACAACGAGGAGAACGGGGAGGCGGGGCGGGACGGCACCAATGACAACCGGTCGTGGAACTGCGGGGTCGAGGGCGAGCCGCCCGAGGGCACGGACCCGCGGACCGGTGCGCTGCGCCGCCGCCAGCTGCGCAACCTGCTCACCACGCTGCTGCTCTCCACCGGCGTGCCGATGCTGGTGGCGGGAGACGAGTTCGGGCGCACCCAGGGCGGGAACAACAACGCGTACTGCCAGGACAACGAGACGAGCTGGGTGGACTGGTCGCTGTTGGAGGATCCGCAGTGGCAGGGGCTGTTCGCGCTGGCCCGGCGGCTGGTCTCGCTGCGCCACACCCACCCGGTGCTGCGCCGGCGGGCGTTCTTCTCGGGCCGGGCCCAGGGCGCGGACGGGCTGCGGGACCTGGCCTGGTTCACCCCGGCCGGGGCGGAGATGACGGAGCGGGACTGGTACGCGCCGGCGGCCGCGCTGGGGCTGTACCTGTCGGGCCGCGACATCCCCGGGCGGGACGAGCGGGGGCGGCAGGTCACGGACGACAGCTTCCTGGCGCTGCTGCACGCCGGGGACCGGCCGGCGGCGTGGGTCCTGCCGGGGGCGCCGTGGGCGGCGGCGTACGAACTGGTCCTGGACACCTCCCTGGAGGACCAGGCGGCCGCCCCGGGCACCCGGCACCGCGGCGGCCAGACGCTGACGGTGCCGGCCCGGGCGGTGCTGCTGCTGAAGGTGGTGAGCTGAGGGGACCAAGCGCGCGGGCTTCGCCGGGTTCGTGCCGGTCGCGGGCGCCTTGAGGGCCGCGCGGGGCCGTCCGTATCGCTGCTTCCGGACGTACGGGGACATCCGGCGCGGGAACCCGCATGCGCCCTGCGATGATGTGGCCCTCGTACGCATGAACGCGTACACACACGTTCTAGGGAGCCTGTGGATGGCGAGTGTCGGGACCGCGCTGCGGGAACTGCGCGGGGCGCAGAAGTCGGCGAAGGGCGTGTCGCTCTATTCGCGCTTCGTCAACCGGCCCGCCGGGCGGTACCTGGCCGCCGGGTCGTACGCGCTCGGACTCACCCCGAACCAGGTGACGCTGGTCAGCGCCGCCTTCAGCTTCGCCGCGGTGGCCGCCGTGGCGCTGGCCGCGCCCTCGTGGGGCCTGGGGGTGGCGGTCTGGGCCGCCTTGGCGGTCGGCTTCGCCTTCGACTCCGCCGACGGCCAGCTGGCCCGGCTGCGCGGGGGCGGGAGCGCGGCGGGCGAGTGGCTCGACCACGTCGTGGACTGCGCCAAGATCACCGCGCTGCACACCTGCGTGCTGATCGCCTTCCACCGCTTCCCCGAGGCGTACGGGATCGCGGCGGGCGGTGACGGCTGGCTGCTGGTGCCGCTGGTGTTCCAGTTCGCCGCCGTCGTCACCTTCTTCGGCGGGCTGCTGACCGACAAGCTCAAGCCCAAGCCGGCCGCGGGGAGCCCCGCCGCCGCGCCGTCGACCCTGCGCGCGGTGGCGTTGCTGCCCGTCGACTACGGGGTGTTCTGCCTGGTGTTCCTGCTGCTCGGCGGCGGGGAGCTGTTCGCCTGGGCCTACGCCGGGCTGGGCGCGGTCGCCGTGCTGTTCCTGCTGGCGTTCCTCGCGAAGTGGTTCCGGGAGCTCAGCGCCGTTCGGCGGTGAGGGGCTCCGCGACCGGCTCCGCGAGCGCGTCCAGCGCCCGGCGGAGCTGGGTGCTGGAGGTGTGCACGGTGTAGGGGAAGTAGACGACGTCGACGCCGTGCACGGCGAAGTCCTTCTCCAGCCGGTCGCCCTTGGCGGTGCCCCGCCAGTCGTCGCCCTTGAAGATGACGTCGAAGCGGACCTGCCGCCAGGTCTCCACCTTGTCCGGAACCGTCTCGACGAAGGCCGCGTCGACGTACTTGACGCTCCGGACGATCTCCAGCCGCTCCACGAGCGGGATCATCGGGCGGCGGCCCTTGGCGAGTTCGGCCATTTCGTCGGAGACCACGCCGGCGACCAGGTAGTCGCACTGACTGCGGGCGTGCCGAAGGATGTTGAGATGTCCGATGTGGAAGAGGTCGTAGGCGCCCGGCGCGTAGCCGACTCGGTACGGTCTGCGCGCGGGCACACCAAACTCGGACATTTCCTGCTCCGTCATCCGTTACCCCCCAGAAGCCACACCCCCCGGTGTGGCGGATTAGCAGACAATAGCGTGCACGTTCCCCACCACGCCGGTGAACGAATAGGGTGACGTGCGCATCATCCAGGGGAGAAGGGGACGTTCAGTGTCCAGATCCGGTCACCGGCGCCTGCTGCTGGTTTCCACCAATTACGCTCCCGAGCACGCGGGGATTGGGCCGTACGCCACCCAGATCGCGGAGCACTGGGCGGATCTCGGCCACGAGACACACGTCCTGACGGGCATGCCGCACTATCCGGCCTGGTCGCTCGAGCCGGAGTACAAGGGGGCGCTCCGGCGTACGGAGCAGCGCGCGGGGGTCACCGTGCACCGGCGTGCGCACACCGTGCCGCCGCGCCAGACCGCCGTCAAGCGGGCCCTCTTCGAAGGATCGATTCTGCTGCACGGCGCCGTGGCCCCGCCCCGGATGCCGAGGCCGGACGCGGTCCTGGCCCAGATGCCCAGCCTGGCCGGCGGCGTGCTCGCCGCACGGCTCGCGGCGAGGTGGAAGGTCCCGTACGTCCCGGTCGTCCAGGACCTGATGGGCGCCGCCGCCGCGCAGAGCGGCATCAGCGGCGGCGACAAGGCGGCCGCGATCGCCGGGCGCGCGGAGGCGTACGCCCTGAAACGGGCCACCCTCGTCGGCGTCATCCACGAGACCTTCGTGGACCGCGTCGTCGGCATGGGCGTGGACCCGCGCAAGATCCGCCTGGTGCCCAACTGGTCCCACGTGGCGGCGCCGTCCAAGCCGCGGGGCGAGACCCGCCGGCACCTGGGCTGGGCGCCCGGCCAGACCGTCGTACTGCACTCCGGGAACATGGGGCTCAAGCAGGGCCTGGAGGTCCTCGTCGGGGCGGCCCGGCTGGAGCCCAGCGTCCGTTTCGTCCTGATGGGCGACGGCAGCCAGCGCACGGCCCTCGCCGACCTGGCGTCCGACGTACCCAACCTGGACATCATCCCCCCTGCCGCCGACGGCGAGTTCCCGGATATCCTCGCGGCGGCGGATGTACTCGCGGTCACGCAGCACGCCGCCGTGATGGACATGAGCGTGCCGTCCAAGCTCACGTCCTACTTCCAGGCCGGCCGGCCCGTCGTCGCCTCCGTCGCGGCGCTGGGCGGTACCGCCCAGGAGGTGGAACGGTCGGGCGCCGGGGTGCTCGTCCCGCCCGAGGACCCCGAGGCGCTGCTGAAGGCCATACGGATCCTCGCCGAGGACCCCGCGGGCGCTGACGAACTAGGGGCGGCCGGACCGCGGCACGTCGCGGCCCATCTGAGCCGGGAAGCGGGCCTGGCCCGCATCGACGCACTGATAGACGAAGCACTTGGGGGTCCCCGGCCGTGATCGAGACGAACCGCCCAGCAGCGGCCCCGGCAGAAGACGAGCCCGATCTCCTCAGGGACCAGTTCCGCCAGCTCCTGCGCTACCGCCGGCTGATCGGCGCGGGCGTCGGCATCGGCCTGCTGGGTGGCGTCTACCTCGGCGTCTCCACGGCGGACACCTACGTGGCGACCGCCGACATCGTGCTGCGCGCGCCCACCGACGACCCGTTCAACCCGAGCCTCGCCCCCGACAAGGCGATCAACATCGGCTCGGAGCGCCAGGTCGCGCTCTCCAGCTCCATAGCCAACGAGGCCGCGAAGAAGCTCGGCGTCTCGGCGAACGACTTCGCGGGCCTGCGCAGCGGCCTCCAGGTGACCAACCCGCCGCAGTCGATGGTCCTGCGCTTCACCTACACCTCCTCCTCGCCGAAGGAGGCCGCCCGGCGCGCCAACGCGATGACCGAGGCGTACCTGCTCAAGCGGCAGGAGGCCCTGGACCTCACCCGCGACAAGATGGTCAAGGGCTACAAGGACCAGCGCGACCCGGTGTCCAAGCAGCTCGACGAGCTCGTCAAGGAGATCGCGAGGATGCCGGCCGGCGCCCCGCGCGACGCCGCCACCTCCACCAAGACCGACCTGCAGAGCGAGGTCGGCCGCTACAACGGCAACATCACCAAGCTCGAGGCCCTGGACATGACCCCGGGCCGGGTCACCAGCGCGGCGACGCCGCCCTCCCACCCGGACGGCCCCGGCCTGCCCATGTCGCTCGCGCTCGGCGCGGCCGTGGGTCTCGCGCTCGGCCTGCTCGGGGCCTGGGTGCGGCTCGTGTTCGACCCGGCGCCGCGCTCCGAGGGCGATGTCGCGCGGGCCCTGCGCGCGCCCGTACTGGGCTCCCTGCCGCGGGACAAGACCGGCGGCGGCCCGCTGCTCGCGGCCGGGGAGGAAGACCCCCGGCTCGCCGAGGAGTTCCGCTCGGTGGCCTTCCGGCTCGCCTACGACTCCCGCTTCGCCGACCGGCGGCGGCTGCTCGTGGTGGCCCCGCGCGGCAGCAGCGAGACCGCGGCCGCGGTGGCGGTGAACCTGGCCGCCTCCTTCGCCGAGACCGGCAAGGACGTCCTGCTGATCGAGGCCGACCTGCGCACCCCGGTGCTGGCCAGCCAACTGCCGACCGACGCGGGCGGGCGGCCGCGCTGGAGCCAGATGCCCGGCGGCCCCGCCGCCGGCGGGCGCCCCGGGCAGCACGGGGACTCCGACTGGCCCGACGGACGCCAGCTCGTCGTGGACGCCGGCGAGTCGGGCGCCTTCGACCTGATCCCCGGCGAGCGGGTCCGCAACGTCGCCCGCGCCCTGACCTCCCCGCGCGCCACCCGGCTGATCTCCGAAGCCGACTCCCCGAACTCCACCGTGGTCGTGCTCGCGCCGCCCGTGCTCTCGTACGCCGACGCCCTCGCGCTCGTGGACCGCGTCGACGGGGTCCTGGTGGTCTGCGACCCGCGCGCGGTGCACCGCACCGACCTGTCCCGGATCCGCGAGCTGATCAGCGGCGCCGGCGGCACCGTGCTGGGCGCCGTGCTGCACACCCCGCTGCCCGGCGAGAAGCGCGGCCCCGGCAAGCTGCGCAAGGGCGGCGGCGCACCCGCCTCCGAGCCGGCCCCGGCGCCCGCCGCGCGGACCCCGGAGCGGTCCGCGCCGCAGCCGATCCCGTACGAGGTGGCCGAGGCCGAGCAGCACATCCCGGGTGACGGCACCGACACCGTCGCCCTGCGCACGGTCCGCACGGGCCGGCGGTGAGCCGGCGCGGCCTCGCCGCGGTCGCGTCCGTCCTGGACCAGGCCGCCTCCAGCGCCACCAACATCCTGGTGCTGGTGCTGGCCGCGCGGCTGTCGTCGGCGTCCGGTTTCGCCGATTTCTCGATGGTGTACGTGACCTTCAGCGTGCTCCTCGGGCTGAACATGGCCTACGTCGGCCAGACCGTGGTGCTGGAGAAGGGCGAGCGCCTGGCCTCCGTGTGCCGCTCGGGCCTGGCCTTCACCGCGGCCGCCTCGGCCGTGGCCGGGGCGGCGCTGGGCGTCGTGGGCCTGGTGCTGGCGGGGGGCGCCGGGCGGGCGTTCCTCGCGCTGGGTCTCGTACTGCCCCTGGTCCTCGTACAGGACGGGCTGCGCTACTGCTTCTCCGCGCTGCGGGCGCCCGAGCGGGCGCTGGCCGCCGACGCGCTGCGCCTCGTGTGCGTGGTCCCGGCGCTGCTGCTCCAGCCCGAAGGGGCCTCGGCGGGGCGGCTGGTGCTGGTGTGGGGGGTCTCCGCGCTGCCCGCGCTGGCGCTCGGGCTGTGGCTGCTGCGGCCGTCCGTGCGCGGGGCCCGGGTGGAGCTGCGCCCGTATCTGCGGCGCGGCCACCTCGGGCAGCGGTTCGTGGTCGAGTTCGCGGTGGGCAACGGCTCCAGCCAGCTCGCGGTGCTCGGCCTCGGCGTCTTCGCGACCCCGCTGGCCGTCGGCGCGCTGCGGGGCGCGACCACCCTGTTCGGGCCGCTGAACGTGCTGTTCAACTCCGCCAACGCCTTCGGCCCGCCGGTCGTGGGCCGGGCCCGCGGCAAGCGGGGCGTGGTCCGGCTGACCGCGCTGATGGGCGGCGCGCTGGCCGTCGTCGGGGCCGGCTGGGGAGCCGTGCTGTACGCGCTGCCCGACCGGCTGGGCCGTCAGCTGCTCGGCGACACCTGGGCGGCGGCGTCCGCGCTGCTGCCGGCCACGGGCGCGCAGTACGCCGTCATGGGGCTCGGCACGTGTGCGCTGCTGACCCTGCGCGTGCTCAACCCGAGGGCCACCCTGTCCTTGCAGGTGGTCTTCTCGCTGCTGTCCGTGGGGCTGCTGCTCGGCGGGTACGCGCTGTGGGGCGTGGCCGGGGCCGCCTGGGGGCTGGCCCTCGGTTCGGCCGCGAAGGCGGCGGCGGGCTGGCTCCGGGTGGCCCGGATCGAGGTGCCCGCCGCCCCGGCCTCGGCCGCGGAGTCAGTGCCCGCCGCCTGAGGCTGCCGCGTCGGCGCTCGCGTGGCTCGCCTGGCTCGTGGCGGTGCCGACGTCGCCGAAACCCGTTTCCAGCAGGGTGAACAGGTCGCGCATGGCCTGCTGCTGGTCGTCCTGGCCGCGGATCAGGCTGGTGGTGTCCAGCGCGAAGCGGGCCAGTGCGGCCGCCCCCAGGTCGCCCTCGGGGACGCCGGCCGCCTCGGCGATGGCGGCGGCCAGGGCGAACTCGTGGCGCCTCCACATCCGGTCCCAGTACTCCTGGAGTTCGGGGGTCCGGCGGACCAGGTTCAGGTGCGCGATCATGTCCGGGTCGTCGATGCGCCGCGTGGCGCGGGTCGCGAGGAGGTGGTCGCGCAGGGCGTGCAGGACGGACTGCCCGGCGGCCCGGTCCCGTACGGCCGCGACCAGTGCGGCCTCGACGTCCTCGTCCTCGTCGAAGACGAGTGCCTCCTTGCTCGGGAAGTGCTTGAACAGGGTGGTCACGGAGACGTCGGCCGCCTCCGCCACGTCCCGTACGCCCACGTTCTCGTAGCCGTGTTCCAGGAACAGCCGCCCCGCCGCATCCGCCAGGGCCTGGCGGGTCTGGGCCTTCTTGCGTTCGCGGCGCCCCACTGTCTCGTTCATAGCCACACTCTAGCGCCACGGTGTATCCGATGCAAAAGTTGAGTGGTTGCACTTATTGAGTGGCTGTGCTTCCGTGGAGCCATGCCTCAGACCACACCCTCGGCGGCCGAGGCCGCCTCCCCCGGCCGGATACGCCTGACCCTGCTCGGCGTGATGCTCGCGATGCTGCTCGCCATGCTCGACAACATGGTCGTCGGCACCGCGATGCCGACGATCGTCGGCGAACTCGGCGGGCTGGAGCGCCTGTCGTGGGTGGTCACCGCCTACACGCTCGCCACCGCCGCCTCGACCCCGGTCTGGGGCAAGCTCGGCGACCTTCACGGCCGCAAGGGCACCTTCCTCACCTCGATCGTGATCTTCCTCGTGGGCTCCGGCCTGTCCGGCGCGGCCCGGTCCATGGAGCAGCTGATCGCCTTCCGGGCCCTCCAGGGCATCGGCGCCGGCGGTCTCGTGGTCGGCGCCTTCGCCCTCATCGGCGCGCTGGTCTCGCCGCGCGAGCGGGGCAGGTACCAGGGCATGTCGGCCACGATCATGGCGGTCGGCACCATCGGCGGACCGCTGCTCGGCGGCTTCCTCACCAGTCACCTGGGCTGGCGGTGGAGCTTCTACATCAACCTGCCGATCGGCGTGGTCGTGCTGGCCTGGATCCAGACGATGCTGCACCTGCCCGCGAAGCGCCCGACGACCCGCGCCGACGCGCCGCGCATGGACTACCTCGGCGCGGCGCTGCTGACCACCACCATCAGCGCGCTGGTCCTGCTCACCACCTGGGGCGGCACCCAGTACGCGTGGGGCTCGGCGCAGGTGCTCGGCCTGGCGGCACTGACCGTGCTCGCCCTCGGCGCCTTCCTGTGGTCCCAGACCCGCGCGGCGGAGCCGGTGCTGCCGCTCTCCGTCTTCCGCATCCGCAATCTGTCCCTGGCCTCGGTGATGGCCTTCAGCACCGGCGCGGCGATGTTCGGAGTGGTGAGCTTCCTGCCGATGTACCAGCAGTCGGTGCAGGGCGCCTCGGCCGCCAACTCCGGGATGCTGCTGCTGCCGATGGTGCTCCCGATCGTGCTGTGCTCGCAGATCGTCGGCCGGGTGATGACCCTGACCGGCAGGTACAAGGTGTTCCCGGTCGTCGGCGGCGTCGTGGTCAGCCTCGGCCTGTACCTCTTGTCCACCATGGACGCCACCACCGGACGCGGGACGTCCGCCTTCTACATGGTGGTGCTCGGCACGGGGCTCGGCCTGGCGATGCAGATGCCGATGACGATCGCGCAGAACAGCGTCGAGGTGAAGGACATGGGCGTCGCCTCGGCCTCCTCCACCCTCTTTCGCACCATCGGCGGCTCCTTCGGCGTCGCCCTCTTCGGCTCGCTCTTCGCCCGCCGGGTCGGCGACGGGATCAGCCCGCACTCGGTGGCCGCCGGCACGCACAGCCTCTTCCTGTGCGCGGCGCTGCTGAGCCTGGCGGGCCTGGCCGCGGCCGTGTGCGTCAAGGAGGTCCCGCTGCGCGGAAAGCCGTCCGGGCCGCCGGCGCCGGCCGAGCCCGAGAAGGCGGCCGCCGCCGCGTGATCAGCGCAGGGTGGTGTCCTTGTCCGTGCGGTACGTCGCCACCAGCGCGAGGCACAGGGCGGCGATGGCCACGCGGCCGGAGGCCTGCAGGAGCGGGCCGCGCAGCAGGATGAAGGAGTAGCCCGCGACGAGCGGGACCACCACCGAGATCAGGCTCCCCGGCGGGGACCGGCGGGTGGCCCGCTTGGCGTAGCGGCGGTCGACGCGGGCGGCGGCGTACCCCATCGCCATGAGTCCGCCGCCCATGCCCAGCGGGCCGAAGTCGATCCACAGCTCCGCCCAGATCGGGGAGGAGAGGTTGGTGTTGACGGTGCCCATCCACTGGCCGACCATCACGCCGGTGTCACGCGCCTTCCCCGGCCAGACCGAGCGCGGCACCGCGAAGAAGACGGATCCGGCGAGCTGGCGGCCGTAGAGGTGGCCGGGGCCGGACTGCGAGTAGGTGATGGTGTTCGCGAACATGCCGACCTGGTCGTAGTCCTTGAGCGCCATCGGCTCCAGGAACGAGGTCGTCTCGACCGGCTTGTAGTTCTTCTCGTCGTAGCGGAAGCGGTCCGCGAAGGGGAAGACGAGCAGGGCGATCACCACGGCCATCGACAGCGCCACCCGGTACATCGCGGCGCTCACCGGGAAGACGGTGAACAGCAGCGCGAACATGACGGTCAGGAACCAGTAGCGCGGGTTCGAGATCGGGTTGTTGACCACCAGGTTCAAGGCGGCGAGAGCCGCCCAGGTGACGATGACCGAGACCTTGCGGCGGGCGAACTTCGAAGTGATCAGCCAGCGCGTGTACAGCAGCAGCGCGAGCAGCGCGGGCACGGTGCCGAAGCCGCGCAGCAGGGCCTGGCCGGCCTGGCCGTCGCCGTTGGAGACACCCGCTTCCTCGATGCCGGCGATGATCTCCTGCCGGCTGGAGAAGAAGACCGCGGGACCGCCGAGCTTCATGATGAAGGCCGCACTGCACAGGAACGACAGCACGGTCAGCAGTTGCAGGCGCCGCCGGTGCGCCATGACCGGGCGCGGTTCCTTCTGGGAGCCCCCGGCGCGGCCGGTGGGCCGGTGCCGGGCGAGCAGCACGCCCACGTCGAAGGCCGCGCAGCCGAGCAGCACCAGGCCGATGGCCGCGGTGAGGTCGGAGCGGGGTCCCACGACCGGGGTCGGGACCTGGCCGAGGACGGCCTGGGCGAGCGGGGCCACGCCCATGGCCATGTAGACGAAGAGCCAGAAGGAGCCCTGGAGCAGCTTGCGGCGGCTGGTGAGGACCATGGCGGAGAGCCGTGCGCCCGCGTACATGGTCAGCAGGAGCTGAAGCCAGAAGGCCGCGTCATGGGCGCCGGCGCCGGTCTGGACGGCGACGAAGAGCGGCAGGAAGACGGTGAACCCGAGGGCGAGCGGTACGGACAGCGCGCGCGAGAGCAGGGTGCGCGGGGTGGTGACCCGGCCCCACTTGACCTCGTCCCCGGCCGCCGGCGCGGGAGGCGTGACGGAGGGCTTGCGTATGTCCGTTGCCACTGCTGCCCCCACCCCATGTGCCTGGTCCGCGCGCAGTCTAGTCTGAGCGGGCGGCGCCCGGGGAGGCGCCCGCGGGGTGGATGACGGGGCGGATGATGAGGGGCTGCTGTGCGTGATCTTCCTGCCTTCACGCTGGCCGGATACGACAAGGGGCGCGGGCTGCTGACCCAGGCGCTCTGGTTCGGCGTGATGAACACGCTGTTCATGAGCTGGTTCTGCCCGGCCCGGGTGCGCGTCGCGCTGCTGCGGGCCTTCGGGGCACAGATCGGCGAGGGTGTGCTGATCCGCCACAAGGTGCGGGTGCTGTGGCCGTGGAAGCTGACCGTCGGGGACCACACCTGGATCGGCGAGGGCGCCTGGCTGCTCAACCTGGAGCCGGTGGTGATCGGCTCGCACGTGTGCGTCTCCCAGGAGGCCATGCTGTGCACCGGCTCGCACGACCACCGCGCCGCCGACTTCCGCTACCGCAACGCCCCGATCGTCGTGGAGGACGGTGCATGGGTGGCGGTACGGGCGACCGTGCTGGCCGGGGTCACGGTGGGCCGGTGCGCCGTCGCGGGCGCGGGAGCCGTCGTGCACAAGGACCTGCCGGAGCTGACCCTGCAGACCCAGGACGGGCGTCGCCGCCCGGTGGAGGAGCCCAAGTGAGCGCCGCTTTCAGAGTTCTGCACGTCGTCACGCTGCACTCCCCCTCGCACGCCTTCGGCGGGCCGGTCCGGGTCGCGCTGAACCTGGCGAAGGGACTGCGGGCGCGCGGCCACGAGGCGGGGCTGCTGGCGCTGGGCGAGGGCTTCGCCGAACCCTGGCCCACCTCCGTGGAAGGTGTTCCGGCCAGTCTCTTCCCCGCCCGGCGCCTACTCTCCCTGGGCTTCAGCGGGATGACCTCGCCGGCGCTGCTCGCCTCGGCGCGGCGCCTGGTGCGGGGCGCCGACGTGGTCCACGTCCACCTGGCGCGGGACCTGGTCACCCTGCCCGTCGCCCTGGCGGCGCTGCGGGCCGGCAAACCGCTCGTCCTGCAGACCCACGGCATGGTGGACCCGAGCGAGAAGCTGCTGGCCAAGGTGCTCGACGCGGTGGCGGTACGCCGGCTGCTGCGCGGCGCCGACGCGGTGCTGTACCTGACCCCGCACGAACGGGAGGGCCTGGACGCGGTGGTGGGCGCGCCCCTGTCCCGGGCGGTCCGGCTGGTGAACGGCACCCCGGCCCAGGAGGAGCGGCCGGCGCCCGCGGGGCCGCCGCGCATCCTGTACTCGGCGCGCCTGCAGGCCCGCAAGCGGCCGGTGGACTTCGTCTCCGCGGCCCCCGCGATCCTGGCGGCGCACCCGGACGCGGAGTTCGTGGTGGCCGGGCCCGACGAGGGCGAACTGGCGGCGGTGCGCGCGCGGATCGCCTCGCTCGGGCTGTCGGACCGCTTCACGGTGCCGGGGGCGCTGTCGAGCGCGGAGGTTCTGGCGGAGCTGCGCCGGGCGCACGTGTACGTACTGCCCTCGGTGGACGAGCCGTTCCCGATGTCGGTGCTGGAGGCCCTCGCGGTGGGGGTGCCGCCGGTGGTGACCCACTCCAACGGCCTGGCCCGCGACATCGCCGCCGCGGGCGCCGGCCTGGCGGTGGATCCCGGCCCGGAGGGCGTCGCGGCGGCGGTGCTGTCCCTGCTGGAGCCCGACACCAACCGGTCGGCCTCCCTGGCGGCCCGCGAACTGGCCGCGGCCTCCTTCTCGATGGACGCGGTCCTGGACACCCTCCTCCCGGTCTACGAGGCTGCCCGGCGCTGACGGGCGGGCCGGGCCCCTCTAGTGCTGTGTCCGGAAAGGTTCACCGTGTCGCGGCGCCCGGCAAACCTTTCCGGCCACAGCACTAGTAGGGCTTGGTCAGGTCGGCTGTGGTTGAGCGTGTCCTTCTGGT
>NZ_JBHWVJ010000110.1:0-21458 GCF_042736725.1 Streptomyces sp. NPDC060028
GTCCGTCACCGTGCCCGCCGGTGCGACCGTCGAGGTGCCCCTCGCGCTGGCTCCCGACGCCCGGCTGACCGCCGCCCCCGTCGCCCCTGGCGAGCCCGGCGGAAGCATCGCCGTGAACCGGGCCGACGGCTCGAGCCCGAGCTCGGCGAAGACCAGGCGCCGAAAGGCCCCGTACTGGCGGACCGCCTCCACCGCGTTGTGCTCGGCCAGGTGCACCGCCACCACCGCCCGGTGCGCGCTCTCCCGCAGCGGCTCGATGCTCACGCAGGTGAGCGCCGCGTCCAGGGCGAGGGCATGCTGCCCGGACCGGGTCAGCCGGTCGCTGAGCGATTCCAGCGCGTGCAGCCGCAGCTGGCGCAGCCGCTCCCGCTCGAAGAGCGTCCACTCCTCGTCCCAGCCGGGCAGCAGGTCCCCGGCGAACAGCAGACCCGCGCAGGGATCACCGCCCGCGTCGCCGTCGGCGTCCACGACGCGCAGCGCCGTACGCAGGAAGGCGTGCACGTCGACCGTGACCTCCTCGCGGAGCGAGAGCATCTCGCCGCGGCTGTCGACGACGTGCTGCCCGCCCCGGCGCAGCCGCCACAGCGCGGTCCGCAGACTGCCCTGCGCGTGCACCTCCCCGGCCTCCGGCCAGAGCGTCCCGGCGAGGACCCCGCGGCTGACGCTCCGGTTGAGCGCGAGGAAGGCCAGCAGCCGCTGCCCGGGAGCCTCGACGGCGACCGCGCCGCCCGCCGCCTCCAGCCGGAACGTACCCAGCAGGCGCAGTACGGGTGCCGGCAGCGACGTGTCGTACGGCATCGATCTCCTCTCCCTGTGCTCCCTCTCCCTTCCCCGCACGCGGGTCGACGAACGCACTCGTCCGGGTGGTGTCCCGGCCCGCCGGTGGACGTTTGCGCAGGCCAGGTCTCAGCGGCCGCGGACCGTGTCGCGGATCCAGTTCTGGATCGTGACGGTCAGATCGGCGTCCTTGGTCTTCCACCGCAGGACGTCAGCGGGGTCGGGGTAGTAATTGGAGGCGTTCTCCCACGCCGACCAACTACGGGGTCCTTTGGACGAGTTCGCGGACGCGTCCATGAGGACGAGGTTGTCCTTGCGGACCGCGAGCTGATGGCGTTCCAGCGGCTTCAACTTGTCGAAGCCCTCCATCTGCGACATGCGGTCCAAAGAGACGACGTGGTCGACCTCCAGACCCCCCGAGGACGAACGCAGCTTTCCGACCTGGTCGATCGTGGCCGACCCCGAGATCTCTGCGCGCTCGGCGGAGCCGTTGAAGAACGCCCGCATGCGCTTGACCGGGCTGACCCGGGCCGTTTCGGCGAGCCGCTCGGCCGCCAGGTACTGGGCCTTCGCCCGGGAGATGGCGCCCGGTTCGGTCCAGGTCGTGCCGTTGCGCCGCACGTGGTGCACGTCGTCGAGGCCCTCGAGGTTGTCGCGCAGTTCCGCGATCCGCTCGTGGTCCGTTGCCCCGGAGGCGGTCTTCGGGCCCTTCTTCAGCTCCTCCAGGCTCTCCGCGCGGAGCGTGCGCAACGACCGGAGTTCGTCCGCGGCACTGCCGAGGGCCTCCTGTGCCCGGAGCTGCTCGTGCGTCGGGGGACGCCACGCCTTCGCCTCCGCCAGGATCGAATCGAACTCGCTTGCGCCGCCGGCCGTCCGGGCGGCGGCGGCCCGGTCGATGAACTCCAAGGCCGTGGCCTCGTCCATCTTGTGCTTGGCGCCGGCGTCGACGATCGCCTCCACCTCCTTGAAGGCCGCCTCGAGTTCGGTCTTGGCGGCTTTGGGGAGCTTGGTCACGTCGCCCAGGAGTTGCAGCAGCTGCTTCTGCCTGCGCAGCTTCGTGAGCGAGCTCACACCCATCCTGACGAGGTGGTAGAAGCCCTTCATGACCAGCCTGAGGTCGACCACCCCGGCGAAAGCCATGGGCCGGCTCGCGATCTTGCCGAGCACCTGCTCCAGGCCCTTGGTGGCCGCCGCCTGCGTCGTGAGCGCGTCCTTGAGCCCCTGTTCGAGTCCTTTCGCCTCGTCGATCTTCGCGGCGAGGGTCTTGAAGCGGGCCGCGGCCGACTCCGCGTCCGACGCGGCGGAGAACTCGCGCAGCGGACCTTTGAGCGAGGCGAGCCCTTTCGCCGATCCTTTGAGCACGACGGCCGCTGTCGTCCCGAGGTCCAGCGCGGCAGCCGCCACGGCCACCACGACCCAGGCGAGCGAGGGGTCATCTGTGATGAACGACAGCCGGTACTCGACGGACTGCTGCTGGTACTCCTTCACCGCCTCGACGGCCTGGTAGACACTGATCGCCGTGTTCCCGACCAGCGCGGCCGCGGCCACCCACCCGCCGACGGGGATGAGGAGCGCGAGGACGAGGGCGATGATCCCGAACACGACGGCCGAGAAGACGTGCGCCTGGTGCACGGACTCGACGTGGTCGTCCACGATCTGGCCGTACACGGTGTCGGAGTCGGCCCCCAGGCTGTCCTTGGTCACGGACACGAGCTTCGGCTGGCTGAAGACACGGTCAGGATCGCGGCTGAGCTCGGAGCGGGCCTGGGCGGTGTCCGCTCGCCGGGCTTTGATCACCCCCAGCAGGTACTCCAGGGCGCCCGGCTCGTCGAGCCCGGCGAGCTTCTCGCGGTCGGTGGCCCGGCCCAGCTTCTCGGGATCGATGAGGGGATCGCCGTCGGTCGCGGTCACCACCGCCTTCTCGGCCGAGCCCCGCAACGAGGCCGCCTCGGCGCTGTACTCCGACGACTCACGTGCCGCCTGGAGCATGTCGGAGGAGGAATCCGGATCGGCGGTGATGCGGGCGAGCCTCGCCTGCGACTCCTTCTCGGCGGCTGCCGCGTAGTCGGCGCGCGCGTTCGTCTTGGCGATGCCGGAGACGAGCGACCCGACGTGGCCGGGAGTCTGCAGCTTGCGCTCCTCCTCGTACAGCAGGTGGTCGTAGTGGTCGAGGACATCGAGCGCGATGTTCACGGCCTCGGTGCGGAACCGCAGCCGGTAGGTGGCCACCGCGCTCAGGAACGCCTGCTCGTCGGCGAACCCGTGGAGCGCCAAGGCCGCGTTGAACTGGTCTTCGGCCTCCGAAGCCTGGCGCCACATGTCGGGCTTGTAGCCGATGTACGGACTGGCTTGGATGTTTCGCTGATGGAGGGCGTTCTTGTGCTTCCACAGCCGGTACAGCTCCTCGCACCCGAACAGCGTGGCCGCGGCCTCTTCGGTGTGCTCCGCGTCGAACTCGCGACTTCGCTGTTGGCCTTCGAAACGGCCGATCGAGGCGTCGAGTTCGTCCCAGTCCGTCGTCGTCCCGGTGATCTTGTCCCGGTACGCCGCGCGCTGGGCCGGGGTCAGGGCGTCGAGCCTGCGGCCGAGGCGCAGTACGTTCTCGTAGTCCTCGGGCACCAGCGGCTTCTGCCCGGCGAAGAGGATGGCCTTGACGTCCGCGGGCAGGGCGTGGATCTCCCGGAGCAGTTCGTGCTCGCCCGCCACGTCGGCGCGGGCACCGAGCCAGCGTGCGCGCAGGGTGGCGTCCTCGGGGCCCGTGCCCAGCTTCGTTCCCGGCGCCAGCGCGTTCTGCTCCCAGAAGCGCTGGTCCGCCTCCGCGTTGATCTGGTCCCGTTCGGCCGGGGGGAGCCGGTCGAGCGCGGTCTGGGTGACATCGGTGACGGTCAGCCAGATCCCGTGGCGCGCCACGTCGTCGGCCGTAGCCGACAGGCCGCCCGGCTTGTTCCAGTGCCACAGGGGAACCCGCCGGGTGATCTCCGCCTGGTCCACGCTCCGGTAGTACCGGGCGACGAACGCGCGCAACAGCTCGACCGGGCCCATCTCGTGGGTCACCGGCAGCCAGAACGGGCGGCCCTTGCCCTTCGCCTTCTTCCCCGTCGCGGGCAGGGGCTTCTTGTGGAGCCTGCCCAGACCCTCGCCGCGGGCCTGCTGCGCCACGTGGGCCAGTTCGTGGGCCAGCAGCCGCTGCCCCGCGCCCGAGCCGGGCCGGACGCCGTCCCCGAGGACGATGTGCCGGCCGACCGTGTAGGCCTGCGCGCCCAGGGCCGCGGCCGAGTCGGCGGCGCCCCGCCCGGTGTGCACCCGGACCTGGGACAGGTCCCAGCCCAGCCGGGGCTCCATCGCCGCCCGCGTCGCGGAGTCCAGGGGAGCCCCGGCGGTCCCCGTCGGCGAGGCCGTCGAGTCCAGCCGCGGCATCGGGCGTACGGCCCCGTGCGCGAGGGACTCGTACCGCTCGGCGAACCGGTCGGCCGCCGCCTCGAGGCGCTCGTCGGCCGCCGGGGCCTCGGGCTCGGCCGCCCGTGACAGGGCCCGCCGCTCGGGCCGGGCGGGGACGGCGGGCACCTCGCGCGCGGCCACTGCTCACTCCTCCCCGGGGAACAGCGGGGCGAACGTCGTCACCAGCGGGACGGGGTCACCCGCCCCGGCGGGCAGATAGGCCAGCGGCGCGTAGTGGTAGACCACGCCGTGCGGCAGGGCGGGCGCCGGGCCGTCCTCCTCCTGCGGCCAGACCACGTCGCCGGGAACCGTGCGGGCCGGGACCAGCCAGTGGTCGCCCCGCCGGAAGCGGCCCGGCGTCCGCTCCCTCCGCTCCCCGTCCCTCCGCGTCGACTGGGGCTGGCGACTGCTGAAGCGGACCTCCACCCCGTCCTCCAGCGCGATCCACGTGTCGAGGACCACCGGCAGGGCGTCCGCGCCCGGCTCCGGACGGTGGTCCCAGCGCCGCAGGTACGGGTGCAGTTCCGGGTCCCCGCCCACGGTGAGCGGCGGCTGTCCGCCGGGCGCCCCGGCGCCCGGATCGGCGTCGAGGGTGACGGTGCGGCCGGGCACGTCGACCGCGACGACCTGGTGGATGCGCTGCGGCGGGGCGCCCGGCACCTCGTCCGCGGCGTGCACCGCCGTGGCGTCGTCGACGAGTTCGACCCGGTCCCCGACGTCCAGGCCGAGCCGGTGGTCCCGGCTCCACGTCTCCAGCGTCACCACCGCTCCGGCGACCGCGGCCACGGGCAGGGCCACCGAGGCGTTCTCCCGCGACCAGACGAAGGTCGCCACGGGCGCCTCGGGCTGCTGGTCCCTGGCCGCGCCGCCCCGGCGGCGGGGCCGCACGACCCGGCCCCCGTCGTCATCGGGGAACAGGCCGACCCCCGAGGTGTGGATCTGCACCCGGTAGAGCTGGTTCTCCGGGCCCCGGAACCGCGCCCGGGGCGCGATGACGCACGCGTCGACCGGCCCCTTCGGCTCGTGCCGGGCCCGCGCGGCCATCAGCCCGGCCGGTGCGTACAGTCCGTCCAGCCAGGCCCGGAACCAGGCGGACGCCTTCGCGCTCCCGGGATCCTCCTGTTCCCCGAAGCCGCGCAGGACGACCTGCCACACGACCTTGGCCCGGGCCGCCGTGTCCGGGCCCGCGCCGCCGAGCGCGATCTCGCGGATGGCCGGGTCCTGGATCACGGTGATCTCCCGCTCCCAGGCCCGCAGGTAGGCGAGCGCCGGCCCGTCCGGTACCGGGGCCGTCTCCGGGTCGACGTAGCCCTCGGGCTGGGTCAGGTAGGTGGTCCGGGCGTCGTTCTCGACGAGCACCCCGTCCACGTACAGGCGCCCGACGCCGATCGTGAGGTCGCGGTCCGGGTCCTGCGCGATCCGGGTCACGGTGAAACCCGGCGCGTCCCGCGGGGCCGCCGCCGGCCCGAGCACGTCGGCGACGACGGTGCGCAGATAGTGCAGCAGGACGGCGGTCTGCTCGTTCGCGTCCGCGTCGAGGGTGACCCGGCCCTGTTGGTGGACGATCCGCGAATAGTGCTTCGACGGGTCGAACGAGACGCGCGAGATGTCGACGGACAAGAGGTTCCTCCTCGGTGACGCGACGGGGAATGACGTGGTGTCAGGTGACGAGCAGGACGCCGCTCGACGTGCCGGCCGGCGTGTACTGCGCCAACCGCCCGCGCAGTCCGTCCTCGCGTTGGGGCTGGAACAGGTCGTGGAACGCGCCGAGTTCGGAGCCGTCCTCCGCCCCCCGCCGGATCTCCCGCGCACACGCCGCGGAGAGCTGCCCGTAGCCGGGCGTCCCGTACGTGGTGCTCGTGAACCGGGGCACGACACGGGCCGGATCCCCGGACGTGGCCGGCTCGCAGTGGAACGGCGCGGGCGTCCGCGACCCCGGCGGCAGGTAGCAGAACCGGACACAGCCGCGCTGGCGCACCGAGACGTGGACCAGCCCGTCCAGCAGGCAGTTCTCCACGAGCCCGACCTCGTGCGTGCGCACCGAGCCGATCACCGTCGTGCGCCGCGCGGACAGTTCGGCGTACGCGCACCCGCCCTCGGGACCGCCGAGCGCGGGCAGCTCCGCCGACGTGGCGTCGAGGATCGAGTCGGAGAGGAAGATCCGGTTCGGGCCGGTGCACTCCTCGTCCGCCTCCACCACGATCGCCCCGGTGATGCTGTGGCGGACCTCCAGGCAGGCCGGGGTCCGCACGAGTTCGAGGCTCGTCTCCCCGGGGTGCTCGCAGCAGCAGTCCTCGCCGAGCGACCAGCCGGGCACGAGCGTGCAGTGGCTGACGTCCACCCGCCCGACCGGGCCCTGCACGCGCACGCTCCGGCCGGTCACCAGCAGCCCGGCGAGCCGCACCGACGGCAGCGGGCCCGAGCCCCGGCCGGTGCCGATCAGCCGCAGCGCGTCCGGGCGGTTGGCGTACCAGTCGAGCAGCCGCAGGACCGGCCGGCTGCCGGGCGCCGCCCGCAGGGTGAGCCGGTCGCCGTGGTCGAGCCGGATCTCGATCTGCTCCTGGAACGCCACCGACCCGACGAGCTCGATCACCGCCTCGCGGCGGGCCGGGTGGGCGCGCTTGTCCTCGTACCAGCGTGCGACCGCGTCCATCAGCCGCTCGAACTCCTGCCCGGGCCCCACCCGGTAGAAGGCCGCCCCCGGCCTCGCGGGCGCGACGGCCACCGGATACTCCCCGCCGCCCATGGGCGCCGAGAAGGCGTGGTGGTAGCTCACCCGCACCCCCGAGTCGGGGGCCGAGCGCGCCGGGAAGGCGATCCGGCCCAGCACCGGGTCCACGGCGACCTGCCCGCGCCGGGGCGCCTGGCCCCAGCCGGACAGGTCCGCCGCGACGATCGCCGACAGCGGCACGGGCGTGTCGCCGTCGGTCCAGATGCACAGGCTCTTGCCCGGCCCGTAGTAGTGGGCCGTGCGCTCCTCGAACGCGCGCCGCCGGATGAAGGCGGGCACGTTCGTCTCGTCCGCGATGTGCGTCGGCGCCGGTTCGCGCACGGGCAGGGTCACAAGCGGGGTGTCATTGCCGAGGATGCTGAAGGTGTAGTGGCTGCGGTCGCGGTCGATGCAACAGGCGGGCGCCCGGGTGAGGGAGTACGCGCCGAGCCGCCACACGAACAGCCCGACGCCCGCGACCCCTTCGTGCCCGGGGCTGTACGCCGACTCGACGCGGCGTACGTCGACGGTGTGGGACAGGCGGTCGAACGGCCCCTCGACCAGGTCGAGTTCCTCCCCGCGCCGCAGATCCGCCAGACCTCCGACGTGCAGCCGGTCCTCGATGTCCCGCGGGTACGCCGCGTACCGCCGTACGGGCTGGTCGAATCCGAGCGTCGTACGGAACTCCACCGCCCGCGCGGGCCAATCGGCGACATCGCGCGCCAGCTCCTCCAGCACGGCCAGCGTGCCCTTGCGGCGCCGGCTCGCGATGGTGCGGGCGACGTCGCGCCGGGGTGCGACCACGGCCGCCAGCCGCGTCGCCTCCTCGCCGCCGCGCGCCAGCGCCTCCTCGTACCCCGGCAGCGCCTCGTACCCGACCAGGGCCCCGATGTAGGGCAGCAGCCAGTCCTGGCAGGTCTCCACGAACCAGTCGGCGTACTGCCGGCGCACCGACTCCCGTACGAGGGCGCGCTGTTCCTCCACGACCGCCAGCAGCGCCCGCAGCGCAAAGCCCTCCTCGGCGTCCCGACGGCGGTGGAGCGCCGGCAGCAGTTCGTACAGGGTCCGCTCCGCACCGGTGGTCACGGCAGCCTCCGCAGGATCAGGGTCTCGGGCAGGTCGGGGGTCATGACGGCGAGCTGGGCCGGGCGGACGTCCGTGGCGACGACGAGGCGCCGGCCCGGCTTCAACACCGGGGAGCGCAGGCCCGGGTTGAGGGCGACCAGCTCCTCGACCCGTACGCCGTACCGCACGGCGACCGAGGTCAGCGTGTCGGCGATGCCCGTCGGGTCCCGGCCCACGTCGTGCACGAGCGGCTCGGCCCGCGCCGGCAGGGCCTCCACCGTCCGCGCCGCGCCCCGCAGGGTTGAGCCGAGGTCGACGAGCGCCAGCGGATCGGCGGCCGCGGGGATCCCGGCGAACACGTCGACGTCGACGTGGTCCACCCCCGGCACCGCCTGCATCGCGGCCAGCACCCGGCTGAGGTGGGCCGGCTCGGCGAGGTCGCGCGCGGCGAAGCCGAGTACGCCGAGCACGGCGGCCCGTACCGCCGGCTCGACGGTCGCGAAGGAGTGGTCCGCCAGCACCTTGAGGCCCGCCGACAGGACCAGCAGCACGAGCTCGCGGACGTCGACCCGGACCGGGACGTGCGGATCCCCGAAGTCGCTCAGCGCGGCGGGCAGGGAGCCGAGCAGCGGATCCGAGGCGGAGACCGGCGCGTCGCCGGCCCCGGCGACCGTGACGTGGACGATCTCGCGCCGGCCGTCGAAGAGCCGGACGGCCGCGGCCCGGCCGATCCCGGCCCGGGCGCGCGCGAAGTCGGCGTAGTCCCGTACGGACAGCAGCCGGTCCAGGGCGCGGGTGCGCAGCGGGATCCCGGCGCGGGTGTCGCGCGGGCCGTCGGCGGCCGCGGCGCCCGTGGCGGGGAGCGGATTGGTCACCGCGTTCACCCCGAGCGGGCGGCTGACGGCCTGGGTGATCCGGCCGGGCGGCAGATTGCCCTCCGGGCCCGCGCCGACCCGGTACACGGCGGTCACGTTCTCCACCCCGGTCGGGAGCCGGGAACCGTGCACGCCGTCGCCGAAGGAGACCGTCGCCGTGCCCGCCGCGTCCTGGGCGAGTACGTACGCCTGGTCGGCCGGGCCGAGCGGCGCGAGGTCCTCGGCCCGGTGCCGGCGGACGGCGTCCACCCGTACGGCCAGGGCGGGTTCGGCGCCGCCCGGGGTGTCGGCGGGCAGGAACGTCAGCGGCGCGGCCGTCGTGACCTGGCGCAGCGCGAAGGACTGCCCGGGCCGGGCGGCGTCCCCGCTGCCGAGGACCTCCGAGCGGGTCTCGCCCTGCGTGGCGGGCACGACGTTGCCGTGGACGGTCACCGTGTCGCGGCGGTAGGTGTAGGTGAGCGGCGCCGCGAGGACGAGCGTCGTGTGCACGGTGTCCCCGCCCGTGCCGGCGCCGACGCCCTGGCGGACCGCGGCGAGCATGGCCGGCTCACTGCCGAGGACGCCCGTCGTGCCCGGTACGTCGGTCCGTTCGCCGGAGACGACCAACCGGCGGCCGGGCAGCAGCCCGGGGCAGACCTGCGCGAGCTCGATCAGGCCGCCCGCGACGTCGTCGGTGATCGGGTCCTCGGCGAGGGCCAGGTCCTCGCCCGCCGCCCACACGGTGATGTCCCCGTACGGGACGGGCTGCTCGCCCGTGGGATCGGCGTGCCAGGGACCGTCCACGGTGAGGCGGGTGACGGGCACGAAGACGGCCGGAGCGCCGGCCGGGGTGGGGAACGGCAACCGCAGCTGGGTGACCTCGACGACCCCCACCACATGGGCGGGGCGCGGCGAGCGCGCCTGCTCGGCGAGCACCCGGGTGCCGGGCAGCACACCGTCGTGGTGGCCCTCCAGATACAGGTACTCGGTGCCCTGGGGCGGTGTCCCGTGGTGCGGATCGACCGCCGGGTCCAGGGGCCGCGCCTTGACGCGCAGCACCTGGACGCCCGCGTTCTGCCGGGGCGGGGCGATCCGCTGCGTGGCCCAGGCCTGGTGGACGCCGCCGGCCAGCCGGGGGTCGGCCGCGGCGAGCAGTCCGGGCACGGAGTCGCTGGAGGCGTCCCACAGCTCGCACAGGCCGGTGCGCAGATCGCGGCCCGCCGCCGGGAGCCCGGGCGGGGTGCGGCGCAGCGCGGGGAGCACCGAGGCGGTGGCCACGAGCGCGGTGGCCCGGTCGCAGTCGGGGGAGCCACAGCCGTCGCGGCCCGCGACCCGCTCCCGCTCCGGGTCCCGCCGCCGGTCCGGGTCCCGCTCCGGGTCCTCGGCCTCGGTCCGGTCGCGGCCGAGGTCGGGGCAGACCAGGCTGTGTGCGAGCTCGCGCAGGTACTCGACCTCGGGCAGGCTGCGGCGCCGTTCGGCGGCCACGGCGACGAGCGCCGCGCGCAACGCCCGTACCGCGGCGGTGACTTCATCGGCCAGCCACCCGGCCAGGGCCGTGTTCGACCGAGCCGCCGTGAAGGCGACGCCCTCGCCCAGCAGCCGGGAGGCGTCGGCGAGCCGCCCGTACGTGTGGCTCGCGGGACCCCCGTCCGGGGCGAGCAGGTCGAGCGCCCCCGCGATCGCCGTCCGCAGCACGGCCGCGGCCGGTACCGGGGGGCCGCTGTCGAAGGCGGTCAGGAGCGCGTCCCGGGCCGCCTCGACGGGGTCGGCGGGGGAGAGCGGGACGAGGTCGACGACGGTGAGCGCGGCCTGATAGTCGGCGGTGGCGGCCGTCGCGACCCGGACGGCCGGCGCATGGGTCGTACCGAACAGCAGCAGCAGCCGGTCGCCCGGCTTGATGCCCAGCGCGGGCCCGGCGAAGGTGAGACGCTCCAGCCGCTGTGCCGTCCTCGCCTCCAGCCGGGGCGGCGCGGTCATCCGTACGGCGAGGGTGTTCCACCGGGCGTCGGCCGCCAGGTCCTCGGACGTCTCGAAGGTCTGCGGGAGCTGACCCTGCGCCGGCACGCTCTTGGCCTGCGACCCGGCCGGTACGACGGCCCGCGCGCCCGGGTCGAGCGTGTACGCCAGGTACCCGCCGGCGCCCAGGGCCGGGCGCGGCCGGTGGCCGACCAGCCGGCCGAGCCGGACCAGCGACTCCGGCTCGACGGCCGTGGCCAGGTAGCCCTCCTGCGCGTGGCGCTCCCCGTAGAAGGTCAGGATGTCCGCGACCACGGCCCAGCAGTCGAGCAGCGCGACGGCCGGATCATCGGCGGTGCGGGCGGTCAGCCGCTCCAACTCCGGCCGTGACGCCAGACGTTCGAGCATCGAGGCCATGAACTGCCCGTGCGTGCCCACGCGGTAGGCCAGCGCGGACAGGCCCGGCGGGTTGTACGTGGACGCCGGCGTCGCCGGACCTCCCGCGCCGCCGCACCCACACCCGCACCCACCGCCCCCGCAGCCGCCCCCGCACGCACCGTGCCCGGTCATCGCCCGCCCCCGATCCGCAGTTCCAGTACGCCGTTCTCCGGCCGGGCCGGGTCGGCGTCGAGCCGGGCGATCTCGTCCGGCCGCAGCAGCAGCACCCCGTCGCGCAGCGCATCCGGCGACGGCTCGAAGAGCCGCTCCAGCGCGGTGACCCCGACCGACAGCACGCCGGGCACGGCCGCGACCGCCGCGACGATCCGGCTCACCCGTACCGGCGTGGCGAAGGTCAGCGCGTCGGGATGGAAGAAGGCCGGCGAACCATCGGCCAGCACCCCGTGGCCCAGCACCCGCGCCACGGCCGCGCGCACGTGCCCGGCCACCGCCGACGGCTCGGCCTCCACGCACAGCGCGAGCCGCAGCGGCACCTGCCGGGCCGGCCCCACGCGCACCTCGTGTCCGATCCGCCGCACCCGGTAGAGCCGTTCCCGCACCTCGTCGAGCAGCCCGTCCGGGGCGGTGTCGACGCCCAGCGCGTCCACCGCCACCTGGGCCTCGTACCAGGAGCCGGTCCACCGCAGCCGGGCGCCCGCCTGCTGGACGCCGGGCACCTCGCCGGCCAGCGCCGCGTAGTCCGCCTCGGTGACGGCCCGCAGCAGCCGGCGGGCCGCGTCCCCCGGGGCGCGCCGGCGCACCTGCGCGAGCGGCTCGGGGTCGACGCCGCCGGTGGCGGGCAGCGGATTGCGCACCCGGACCGTGACCCCCGACACCCCGCACAGCTCGACGGTGTCGAGCGCCTCCGCCCCGACGTTGCCCGCCGCCCCGTTCCCGAGCCGGTAGCGGATCCGCAGCGCGGACCCCGGCGCGGGCACGGCGCCGTCCCGGCCGTCGCCGAAGCGCAGCCCGAGCACGCCGTCGTCGTCGAGCTCGCCCACGAAGGCACGGTCGGCCGGCCCGCAGTCGAGCAGGTCGCGCCGGGGCAGCCAGGCCCCGGAGTCCTCGCCGACCGCGGTGACCTCCACGGCAGGCAGCGCCTCCCGGGGATCGGGCGCCAGCGCCCGCGCGGCCGGTCCGCGGAAGACGGCGCGCCCCGGATCGAGCGCAACGCCCTCGGCCTCACCCCAGGTCTGCCCGATCTCCCAGCCCTCGTCACCGGCCCGCAGGACGTACCCGGCCCGGGCCCGGCAGGCGAGTTCGCCCAGCCGGGCGAGTTTGCGGGCCAGCAGCTCGTCGAAGCGGGCCGCCAGGGTGCGCAGCGCGGCCGCCGGGTCGGTCCCCATCGGCAGCCGGCGCAGCGCCGCCGCGCCGAAGACGGTCGTCAGCCAGGCGAGCGCCGCCTCGTCGGGGCGCCGGCCCTCCTCGGCGGCGTGCAGCAGGGCCGCCAGCCGCTCCCGGGCCCGGCCGGCGACCCCGTCGAGCCGCCCCGCCTGCGCCCGCGCCACGTCCGCGGGCAGCGGGAAGGGCACCGTCCAGCTGACCGGGGCCGTCCCGCCGTCGCCCGGCACCCGCAAAGAGAACCGCTCCGGCAGCGGCGGGTACGCGGGCAGCAGCGCCGGGCCACCGGTCTCGGCGCACCCGAAGTCCGGCGGGCACGGGCATCCGGGGACGCCCTCCGGCCGCCCGGGCCAGGTCGCCCGCTCCGGCTCCGCGCCGCACCACGTACGGCTCGCCCCGTGCTCGACGAGTACGGCGTTGCCCCGGGCCACGGCGACTTCCAGCGGGGCGCACCGCGGCCCCCCGACGGCGCTGACCCGCAGCGGGAACCCGAGGGCATCCTCCGGGGCCCACTCCACCTCCAGCAGGCGCTGCCCGTACAGGCCGTCGACGGAGCGCCGGACCCCGACGAGCCGCACCGCCTGCCGGTGCCCGCGGTCGGCGTCGGCCGGCAGCCCGGTCGCCGCCCCGAGGACCTCCTCGAAGACGAGGACGTCCCCCGGTTCGAGGCGGAGCCGGTGGTCGCCCTCGCCGTCCCGCAGCGCCGCGGCGGTGGCCCCGGCCGGCAGGCAGAACTCCGGCTCCCCCCAGGCCCACAGCGCGATGCGGCCGTGCGCCGGACGCACCGTGACCGGCTCGGCGCGCACCGGCTCGAAGACCTGCCCGCCGGACCGGAAGCGGAAGGTACCGGCGGGCAGGGTGACCTTCGAGTCCGCGGACAGGCAGACGAAGGCCCGCGCGGCGCAGCCGTCGTGCATCGGATAGTCGACGAGCCGCACGTGGCGGCGCACCGAGGTCCGCAGCCGGGCGGTGTCCAGGTAGGCCTCGGCGGCGACGGCGTCCTGCTCGCAGCTCAACTGGTCGCCGGCGTACGCGAGGAGCTCGACCAGGGTGATCATCAGGTCGGCGGCGTGCCGCTCGCCCCACTCGGGCATGGTCAGGCCGAGCCGTTCCAGCAGGACCCGGCGCAGGCTGGCGTAGTCCTTGGCGAGGTAGTCCAGGACCGGCTCGGGGAACACCTCGGGCCCGCACGGCTCGGGCCGGCAGTCCACCAGCGCGGGGCAGTCCTGGCCGAAGGTGAACTCGACGGACGCGAAGAAGGGGTCGAAACCCGCCAGGGGCTCCGTGCCCGGCCGCCCGAACGGGTCGGTCCGTACCAGCCTCAGACGGTACGTGGAGATGTCGCCCGGACGGTCCACCTCCAGCAGCACCCGGCCGGGCGGCTCGGAGTCCGGATCGGCTTCGTGATCGGGGCCGGAGTCGACCGAGACCACCCGCAGGTCCCGGGCGACGACCCCGCCGTCGATCCGGAAGTTGGCCGGGGCCAGCCCTTCGGGCACCGGACCGAAGAGCGTGACGGTGAGCCGGGTCCGGCCCTCCTCCACCGTGACGGCCTCGATCCCGCCCAGGCCGGCGGCGCGGGCGTCCCGTGCCCGTACGGCCAGGGTGCGCTCGCCGCTCACCTGATCACCCCGCTGTCGAAGGTCTCGGTCCGGACGCCGCCGGTGGCCAGGAGTACGTAACCGATCTCGATCCGCAGCGTGGACTCCTCGGCCGTGACGGCGAGCGACCTGACGGCGATGACATCGCCGAGCCAGCGGTGCAGTGCCCCCTGGACGGTCACCTGCAAGGCGGCCGCGAGGTCCGGGCTGTTCAGCTCGAAGACCAGGTCGAGCAGACCGCAGCCGAAGTCGGGCCGGTTGACCCGCTCGCCGGGGCTGGTGAAGAGGACCTGCTCGATCATGTCGCGCACGTGGTCCTCGTGGCCGGTGAGCCGCGTGCGCCCGGTGCGGGCGATCCCGAACGGGAAGTCGACGTCCACGGCGCTCACCCCGCCGTCACACGGAGCTGGCCGGCCAGGACCATCGGAGTCGTCGGGGGCGGCCCGGCGCACACGCCGGAGCCGGGCACCGGACCGGCCGGCGGGACCTCCTGGACGAGTACCGGCTGCCCGCCGGCCAGCACCCGCGCCGCGAGTCCCGTCCAGAGCACCTTCGTACACGGCGGTGAACCGCTCACGCCCGGACAGCCGGTGACGACCAGCTGGTCCAGGGCGGTGGCCAGCGGCGCACCGTCGGCCAGCACCCGGGTCTGGGCGGGAGTGTCCTGCACCTTGGCGAGGTGCCCGCAGGTGACCGCGGTCGCGGTCGTGACGACTACACCCGGCATCGCGCTCACCCCGGCAGCACGGTGAGCGCGCCGTTGCCGAGGTCGATCCCGGTCTGCGTCACCTTGATCGTCGGTCCGGCGGCGGAGGCGCCGATCTCGACCCCGCCCTCGTAGAGCCGGATGTACGGGCCCGCCGGGCCCTTCAGTTGCAGCAGGATGCCGCCGGCGGGGCCGCCGAGGTCGGAGATCAGCAGACAGCTCTGGGCGGGCGTCCCGATGACCACCTGCGGTACGCCGTCCGGCGCGGCCTGCGCCGCGGGCGGCACCTCGCCGGCCCCGCCGCGCCAGAAGCCGGTCCACACGGCCCGTTCGGGGTCGCCGTCCACGAACTGCACCCACACACCGGAGTCGACCAGCGGGACGATGTACATTCCGCTCGCCAGCCCGGCCAGCGGGGTTGCCGGGCTCGCCCAGATGCACGGGTCGTTGCCGAGCACGTCCGCGACCCTCACCAGGAGCCGTCCGGAACGCAGTTGGTCCAGGTTGGAGACCACGACCCCCTGGTACAGGCCGTGGTACTTCTTCGCATCCTTCGTCACGGGATCACCACCGGGGTCAGAGAGCCGAGGCCGTCGCGGGTGAGGGTGAAGCTCTGCTTGTACTCGCCACGTCTGATGTCGTGCGTGACGCTCGAGACGTAGTACAGCCCGTCGTACGCGAGGCCCGCGCCGCGGACGCCCACCAGCCGGCGGGCGCGCAGCACGTGCCCGTAGCGCAGCACGTCGAGCTTCCCGGTCCCGCGGATCGCGTCGGCCGAAGCCGAGGTGCGGCTCAGCCCCAGCAGCAGCGCCTCGGCCACCGACCGGTCGCTCAGGTCCGGCACCGGCTCCTGCTTGAGCGTCACCGCCGGGCGCGCCGCGAGCGGGGGGTGCAGCAGGCTGACGTCGGGGACCGGAAGGGTGATCTGCACTTTGCTCGTGGGCTCTGTGAGGGCGACGGTGTACTGGGTGCGCGAGAGCCCGTCGTACGTGAACGACAGGGTCTCGGCGGTGGCCGCGGCCCCCGCCCCGAGCGTCAGCGCCGGCTGGACGAGCCCGGCGCGGACCTCGGGGCCCCAATAGGCGAGGCTGGTTCCCGGGACCGGGCCGGGCTCCAGGAAGAACACGTAGCCGACCTCGGAGGCCATGGCCTTGAGGTACTCCAGGTCGGTGCCCGCCTGGATCGGGATGTGCACCAGCGGGTTCGGCACGTCGGTGAGCACGGGCGGCACCGCGACCGGGGTGATCCCGTACATGGCGTACTTGGCGCAGATCGCCACGACCCGTGCCTGGTGCGGCAGCCCGGGGAAGCACTCCCGCTCGTGGCGCATGTCCATCAGGACGGACAGGTCCTCGCCGGTGATCGTCAGCACCGAGCCGCCGGGCTCCGCGCTCGGCGACAGCTCCTGCTGGGTGATGACCCCGTCCGCGAGGACGGTCGGGGTGCCGGTGACGACGGCGACCAGGACCACCCGGATGCCGGGGTCGAAGAAGCCCAGGGGTAGCAGCGACTGCTGGATCACCGAGCGGGCGCTCACGGCGAAGGTCAGCTGGAAGCCGCTCGCATGCCCCGAGGAGGTGGTGACCCGGACCGACTGGAGGGCGTCGGTCAGCGGGGCGGGCACCGGGACGGCGAGCATCGGCCCCATCAGGAGCATCAGCTGGAGACCGCTAGCCACCGAGACCCCCGCCCGCGTCGAGCACGCTCGCGCCCTGAGGCATCCCGGCGGGCAGGGTGATCCGCAGCCGCCGGCCCGGGACGGCCGTCAGCGACTCGGGGGCCAGGACCCGGTGCGCGTCGGCGATCCGCCACGCCTGCTCGGGGTCGCCCAGTTCCCGGGCGGCGATGTGGTCCAGGCGCTCGCCCGCCGCGACGGCGTGCGTGGTGAGCGTGGTCAGGGTGTCCGGGTCCGGCGGGAACCGGCGCCGGACGTAGGTGACGGTCCGGCCGCCCGGGAGCGTGTGCTCGGCGGTCGGGACGTTCTGGTAGCGGCTCGTGGCAGAGAACACGCCGGCTCCTTCACAGACTCGTCAGGCCGAGATCGGACGGGGTGCGGGTGACCTGGCCGGCGAACCGCTCGCGGGCCTGGTGGTGTTGCAGGTAGAGCAGCCCGCCCTTGTGGCGGAATCCGAGGTCGTCGACCGTCAGCACCCGGGCGCCGATGGAGACCTTGGCCCGGATCGGGTTCAGCGCCGTGTCGAAGGCCTCCTCGGCCACCGTGAACTCCGTGATCCGCACCGGCAGGACCCGGCTGCGCCCGAGCACGAGCACCGTCAACGGGGCCTCGACCGGGGCCACCTCGATCATGCCGAAGCCGGCCATCCGGTCCTCGGCGAGGAGCTGGGCGACGCTCGGGTAGAAGCCGCTCTCCAGGGCCGCCAGTACGGGGAACAGCCCGCTCTGCGCCTCCACCGGGTGCGCGTCGGGATCGTCGAGCTGCTCGGTGGCGTCGAACTCCGCCTCGAACTTGTACGTCTCGTGCGGCGGGCCCTTGAGCCGCTGGGCCTCCAGCCGGTCCCCGGGCTCCGGGCCGATGCCCTGCGGCTGGACCGTGCGGGTCAGGGAATCGGGGTTGAACTGGAACGGGACCGTCCGCAGCGGGCGGCCCGTGTCCGGGTCGAGGAGCACGAAGCCGCCGCGCACCACCCGGGGCGCTCCGGGGAATCCGGTCATGCCCGCCCCCGCCCCGCGCCCGGCGCGAGTACGGCGTGCAGCGACCGGGCGACCGCCCTGCCGAGCGCCTCCGCCCCGCCGGGGCCCTCGGGCCGCGACAGGGGGACGACGACCGAGCGGGCCGCGCGCGGGACCCACGGCCCCGCCGATCGGGCGGCCGCGAACAGCGTGGCGAGTTCGCCGCGGAGCGCGGCCCGGAAGGCCTCGTCCTGGTGCGCCGGGAGCCGCTCCCCGAAGTCCGTACCGTCCACCACCAGCCGTTCGATGTGCACTTCCACCCTCATGACGGCACCTCACTGTGCGGATCGGCGGGCCGCGACCAGGCGAAGTCCCGCTCCCGCACCGGCTGCTGGAGCTTGCGGAACTCCTCCCGGGCCGCCTGGAGCACGAGCGGCATGGTGATCCCGCCCCCGTCCGCCGCGGCGAGGAAGGCGGAGTTGACCGCGATGTTGCGGGCCATGGCCCCGCTCACGTCGAGCCGCGCGAGCCGGTCGTAGTCCAGCTCGTGGCGGCCCGGCGCGTGCTCCGGGAACGCCTTGCGCCAGATCTCCCGACGCTGCGCGACGTCCGGGAACGGGAACTCGACGACGAACCGCAGCCGACGGACGAGGGCGGCATCCAGCGCCGAGCGCATGTTGGTCGCCATGATCGCCAACCCGCGGTAAGACTCCATGCGTTGGAGCAGGTAGTCGATCTGCACGTTCGCGTACCGGTCGTGGGCGTCCTTGACCTCGCTGCGCTTGCCGAGCAGCGCCTCGGCCTCGTCCATGAACAGCACGGCGCCGCCCGCCTCGGCCGCGTCGAAGAGCCGGCGCAGGTTCTTCTCCGTCTCGCCGATGTACTTGCTCATCACGGCGGACAGGTCCGTGCGGTACAGGTCCAGGCCCAGCTCCCGGGCCAGCACCTCGGCGGCCATCGTCTTGCCCGTCCCGCTCGGCCCGGCGAACAGCGCGGTCACCCCGAGCCCGCGGGTCAGCCGCTCGCCGAAGCCCCACGTGTCGTAGACCGTCTCCTGCCGGACCACCTGGTCGGCGATCTGCCGCATCAGGACTTCGGCGTGCCCGGGCAGCACGATGTCGTCCCAGCCGACCTCGGGGCGCAGCCGCTGGGCCAGGCCGTCGAGCCGCGGCCGGGTGCGCGCCAGGCAGCCCTCCCACACCCGGTCCGGCCCGCTCGCCTCGGCCACCTCCACGATCGCGGGCACGTCCAGCGCGAACTGCCGCGCGAGCAGGTCGACACGGACGGAGCCCGCCGCCGGACCGAGCGCCTCGCGCCAGGCCGCGGCCCGCTCGCGGGGGGTGGGCGGCGCGACGTCGACGACCACGGCGCTGCGCCCGAGGTCGGCGCCCGCGTCGCGGGAGCCGACGAACACCGGCGCGCCCATCCGCGCGAGGAACCGCCCGAGGGCGCAGGGGTCGTACCCGCCGTGCGCATCGTCGTCCGCGTCGACGTACAGGGCTACGGGCATCAGCCCGGCCTCCCGCTCCCACAGCCGGGCCAGCCGGTCGGCGTCCGCCGCCCGCTCGGGCAGCAGCGCGACCGGCAGCCGGTAGGCGGTCAGCCCGAACGAGGCCGCCGCGCGGGCCGCGACGAGCCGTTTGCTGCCCGGTTGCGCCCCGACGAGGTGGACGACGGGCGCCGGGGAGCGTTCCCAGGCCGCCGCGCACCGGGCGACGGCAGCCTGCTGGGAGGCGGGCAGCGCCGCGTGCACGGCGGGCCGCAGCCGGGTGACGAGGACGGAGAGCCGCTCGTCGAGGTGGTCGAGTCCCTTGACGTAGTCGACGATCCGCTCGTCGGCGCGGACCGGACTGGTCACGAGCGCGGAGCCGGCGGCATGGCTGATCTCGACGAGCCGCCAGAACCGCAGCGGACCGTGCGAAGAGATCGCCTCCCACGAGGGAACGGGCAGCACGGCGAGGGCCAGCCCGAAGGTGGGGAAGGCCATCGCCTCGCTGCCGTGCGCGGCCGCGAACAGCGCCCCCATGGCCGGCGCCAGCTCCTCGGCCAGGCACATGAGCAGGACATCGCGCTCGAACCGGCTCAGGCCGAGCTGCCGGGCGAGCGCCACCAGCGGCGGCGGCGGCACGGCCGCCTCGGCTTCCGCGATCCGGGCCGCGGCGGCCGCGAGCTCGTCGGCGGTGGGCGTGTGCGCCCCGGACCGGGTGCGGTCGGCCGGGCGCGCGGCCACCGCGGCCGGCGCCACGTGGTGCCGGCGCCCCCACGGCAGCGGCGGGCGCCCCTCGGCCTCCGATCGGGCGGGAGCGGGCACGGGGTCGGATGCGGGTTCGGGCGTGGGCCCGGGCAGGGCCGGGCGCTCCGGCCCGGACAGCCCCTCGGCGTGTCGGCGCAGCACGAGGCGCAGCCAGTCCAGGGAGGCGCTGAGGAACCGCGCGTTGTCGCCGTCGGTAGCGTGCATCAGATCACCGTCAGGCGCTGGGTCGGGTCGTACACGGGCGGGTTCGCCGTGCGGTCGAGGACGAGGAGGCTGTCGACTCCGTCCACCCGCAGCCGCATGAGGTGTTCGCCGGGACGGGCCCCCTCGACCGTGAACCGCGCGGTGTCCCCGGTGGCCTCGCGGGCGGCGTGCGCGTCCCCGCCGAGCAGCAGGGAGACCCGCTGCCCGGCGGCGAAGGGCGGCTCGGCGCGTACGACGACCTCGGCGTCCCCCTGGGCGTCGCGCACGACGGTGGCGGGCATCAGGCTCGTGATCCGCGGGGCGAGCGCGAGGTACCAGGGCCCGACCGGCAGTTCGGCGGGCGGGGCTCCGGCCAGCAGGGTCACCGCGCAGACGCCCGCGGGCAGCCCCGCCGGCAGGGTGAGGGCCGGCGCCTGCGAGGGGCCCACGGGTACGTCCACGGACCCGGCGGAGGTCAGGTGGGTGAGCCGGACGGCGCTCAGCCCGGACAGGTTCGCGCCGTACAGCTCCACGGAGTCCCCGACCCGGGCGGCGCTCTGGTCGCCGGGGTAGCGCACGCCGTCGATCCTCGGCGTCGTCGAACGGACGTCGGCGGCGGCCCGCGGGCCGCGGCCGTCCGTACCGCGGGTGAGCACCGGCGCGGGAGTGCGCGCCGGGCGCTTGGAGTCGATGAGGACGGCCCGCACCTCGAAGGCCGTGGTCAGCCGGTAGGGCGTCTGGAAGACGCTCCACAGGGAGTAGATGTCCTTCTCCTCGAAGGCGTGCCAGGTGATCCGGACGCTGTCCACCTGCCGGGCGATGTCGCTGTAGGGGGCGGTCTGGGCCAGGTCGCCCCGGGTCAGCACGGGCCGGGTGTGCAGCGCCTGGAGCGCCCCGCCGAGCAGCCGGTGCGCCACCAGGTCGTTGTGGTCCGGTACGTACGGCGTGAGGAGGTAGCGCAGTACGAGGGGCAGTGCCGGCTCCGCGCTCTCGCCGGGCAGCAGCTGCTGCGGCGGCTCGTTGCGCAGCTCGGCGGCCATCCCGGTCTGGTAGAGGAACAGGTTGACCAGTGCCTCCTGCGCGGTCGGGTTGACCTTGTCCGGCGGGCGGACCACCGCGGTCGCCCCGGCCAGGACGGTCCTGATGCCGTCCTGGACCAGTGCCCGCAGCGTCTCGGTGACCGCCTCGATGGCCCGTGCGTCGCTCATCGGGCACCCCCCGAGCGCCGGCGCAGATAGTCCTCGAGCGGTACGGCGGGCCGGCGCGGCGGCCTGCGGTTGGCGGCGGCCTCGGCGGCCGTAGCGGTGCGCGGCGGGCCGGAGCGGATCTCCAGGCGGCCGATGGTGATGTGAACGGTCGTCTCCTCGGGCGCCGGCGCGGCGGCGGCCCGGCGCGTCCGCTCCGGCCGGGCGGCCCGCGCCTCCACGGGCTGCTGCGGGCCCCGCCCGGCGGACGGGAACACGGGGCGGACCGGCTGCTCCGGTGCGGGGGAGGGGCCACCGGT
>NZ_JBHWVJ010000111.1:0-21404 GCF_042736725.1 Streptomyces sp. NPDC060028
TGCGATGCACCGCACCGGACGACGCGCCCCGGCAAACCTTTCCGGCCACAGCACTAGCGAACGCCCTGCCCGACAGCGGCGGCGGGAGCCGCGACGGGAGCGGCGGCGGCGGCCGCCTCCGGCGCCCGCCCCGAGCGGCTCCTCGGACTCGGTACGCAGGCCCGCGCGGGCACGGCTGCCCGCGCCAAGGGGTCGAACCAGGGCGGGAGCAGCTCCTCCATGACGGCCGCCCGGGCGAGCGCGGGCCCCGCCGTCGCGCGGCGCAGCCACAGCCGGCGCAGCAACTCCCGCTCCCGCCCGGCGAAATCCGGCTCGCGGGCCGGACCGCCACGGCGCGCGCGGTGGCGTAGCAGCGCCAGGGCGGCGGCGTCCGCCTCGTAACGGCGCACCGCCCTCCCGGCCGCCCGGCCGCCGCTGCGCCGGGCCAGGGCGCGGGCCAGCGACCGGGCCGGCATCGACGCCAGCGCCGGCACCTCGGCGTGCCCCAGCCAGCCGGCGGCCGCGTACACCGCGAGCTCCCCGGCGACCGCCCGCAGCCGTCGGCGCCGTATCCACACCGCCAGCCACACCAGCGCCCCGAACACCGGGACCATCACGCAGCCGTAGACCACGTAGAACCCGTGCTCCCCGAACTCCGAGGAGCTGTTCCACAGCGCGTGCAGCCCCATCGCCGCCGCCAGGCCGAGCAGCGGCAGGCAGGCCCGGCGCGCCCTGCGGGAGCTGAGCGCGGCCGCGCCGAAGCCGAGCCCGGTGAGCACCGTGAACAGCGGGTGCGCGAAGGGCGACAGCACGATCCGTACGAAGAAGGTCGCCGCCGTCAGCGAGTCCAACGGGCGGGTGCCCTCGGTGAGGTCCTCGTCGAAGGCGTTGCCGAGGTACAGGATGTTCTCGGTGAAGGCGAAGCCGACGGCGGTGAAGCCGGCCACCACGAAACCATCGGCGGGGCCGGTGAACTGGCGTCGTCGGAACACGAACACCAGCAGCAGCGCGGCCGCCTTGGCGCTCTCCTCGACCACCGGCGCGATCGCCACCGAGCCGAGCTGGTCGGCGTCCGTGGGATCGGCGGTGGCCGCGGCTATCCACTGGGTGGCGAAGCTGTTGGCCAGTATGGCGATCAACGCGGCGGCGCAGGCGCCCCATCCGAAGCAGAACAGCAACTGCGACCACGGATGCGGCGCGGCCCGGCCCAGCCACCGGAAGGCCGCCATGAGCGGCACGACCGGCAGCAGGGCCAGACCCAGGCCGACGAGGAAACCGGGCGTGCCGGTCTGCTCCCGCACCAGTTCGAGGATCGCCACGCCGGACGCGGCGAGCAGGACGACGAGCACGTACGTCCGGACCGTGCCCGACGGACGTGCGAGCACGCGGAGCGGCGCTCGGAACACACCATGACTCTAGCGAGCCGGTCTGACACGCGGAGTGACGTTGTCAGTTCTCCACGCGACGGAAGAGCAAGTCGTGTACGACGTGCCCCTTGTCCAGCCCCTGGCCCTCGAACCGCGTCAGCGGCCGGAAGCCGGGGCGCGGCGCGTAGCCGCCGTCCGCCTGGGTGTTCTCGAACTCGGGCTGCGCGGTGAGCACTTCGAGCATCTGCTCGGCGTACGGCTCCCAGTCGGTCGCACAGTGCAGGATCGCCCCCGGGGCCATGCGGGTGGCGGCGAGCGCGAGGAACTCGGGCTGGATCAGGCGCCGCTTGTGGTGGCGGGCCTTGGGCCACGGGTCGGGGAAGTACACGCGCAGCCCGGCGAGGGACGCGGGCGGCAGCATCTCGCGGAGCAGGATGATCGCGTCGCCGTTGGCGACGCGGACGTTCCTCATGCCGCCGCGCTCCGCGAGGGCGAGGAGGTTGCCCTGGCCGGGGGTGTGCACGTCGGCGGCGAGGATTCCCGTCTCCGGGTCGGCGGCGGCCATCTGGGCGGTGGCCTCGCCCATGCCGAAGCCGATCTCCAGGACGACCGGCAGGCCGCCGAAGAGCTCGTTCAGGTCGATGACCTCGTGCCCGTCGATGTCGAGGCCCCAGGTCCCCCACAGCCGCTTGAGGGCTTCGCCCTGGCCGGTGGTCACCCGGCTGCGCCGGGGCTGGAAGCTGCGGATCCGCCGCTCGTGGTGCGAGCCGGCCGGGTCGGGCGCGGGCCCGTCGGGGAACCGGGGCTCGGTCCGCCACTTCGGGGGGACGTAGGCGTTCGCCTCCGGCGCGGCTTCCGGGGCGCCGTTCGCCTCCGGCTCGGCTTCCGGGGAGGTGGGCTTGGGGTTTAGGGACTCAGACACAATGCCCAGATTCTACGACCCCGCCCCACCCCCGGCCGCTCGGCAGGATCCGTCCCTGCCCGCGCGCGGGGTCAGGACGCGCGCACGGTCAGGACGCGCGCAGGGTGGCGAGGGCGCGCCGGGCGATCTCGCGCCCGATGGGCAGGGACGCGGTCGCCGCGGGCGAGGGGGCGTTCAGGACGTGCACCGTCCGCGGGGCGTCCCGGATCAGGAAGTCGTCCACCAGCGTCCCGTCCCGCAGCACCGCCTGCGCCCGGACCCCCGCCGCCGCCGGCACCAGGTCCGCCGAGGTCACCGCGGGCAGCAGCCGCCGCACCGCCTGCGTGAAAGCCTGCTTCGACAGCGAGCGGTGGATCTCCCCCGCCCCGTACCGCCAGTGCCGCGCGGCCATCCGCCAGGCACCCGGCCAGGCCAGCTCGGACGTCACGTCCCGTGGCCGCACCGTGCCCCAGCCGTACCCCTCGCGGGCCAGCGCCGGCACCGCATTCGGCCCGACGTGGACGCCGCCCGCGATGCCGCGGGTCAGGTGCACGCCGAGGAAGGGGAACGCCGGGTCGGGCACCGGGTAGACCAGGCCCCGGACCAGTTCGGGCCGGGTGAGGTCGTAGTACTCGCCCCGGAACGGGATGATCCGCATCCCGGGGTCGTCTCCGGCCAGCCGGGCGATCCGGTCGCACTGGAGCCCGGCGCAGTTGACCAGGGCCCGGGCCCGGACCACCAGCCCGGACGTGGTGCGGACCGCCACGGCGGAGGGGCGCCGCGAGATCAGGTCGACCGCACCGCCGTAGACGATCTCCGCGCCCGAGGACGCCGCCAGCTGGGCCGCCACCTGGCCGTAGTCCACGATCCCGGTGGTGGCGACGTGGATCGCGGCGAGGCCGCGCACCTCGGGCTCGTACTCCGAGATCTGGGCCGGGCCGAGCTCGCGCACCGGAATGCCGTTCTCCCGGCCGCGCTGGACCAGGGCGTGCAGCCGCGGCAGCTCGGCGCGCTCGGTGGCGACGATCAGCTTGCCCGTCACCTCGTGCGCGATGCCGTGCTCCGCGCAGAACTTGACCATCTCCGCCGCGCCGCCCACCGCGAAGCGCGCCTTCAGGGAGCCGGGGCGGTAGTAGATCCCGCTGTGGATCACCCCGCTGTTGCGCCCCGTCTGGTGCCGGGCGGGGCCGGCCTCCTTCTCCAGGACGACCACCCGGGTGCCCGGAGCGAGCCGGGACAGGGCATGCGCCGTCGACAGCCCGACGATCCCGCCGCCGACCACCAGCACATCGCAGTCCACCCTGCTCATGCCGCCCACGCTGCCACCTCCCACCCCTGCATACTGCACCCCGCCACCGACAACGCGGTCACGCGGGGCCGGCCCCCTACGCCGGCGTCACCAGAAGCGGCCGCGCCCGCTCGCGCAGCTCCGCGACGCGCGGCTCGTCCCCGTACGGCTCCAGCCGGTGCAGCAGGTCCCGTACGTACTCCGTCGTCCGCGCCGACGTGATCCGCCCCGCGACCTCCACCGCCCGGGTCCCGGCCGCGCAGGCCGCGTCGAGGTTGCCGGACTCCAGCTCGGCCACCGCGCTCACCACCAGCCGCAGCCCGTGCGAGCGTACGTACTCCTCCGTCGGCCGCGAGAGCGCCTGCTCCGTGAAGCGCCGCACCTGCCGGGGGAGTTTGAGGTCCCGGTAGCACTCCGCCGCGTCCGCCGCGAAGCGGTCGTACGAGTAGAAGCCCAGCCAGGTCGGATCCGGATCGCCCTCGCGCGCCCGCTCCAGCCAGCCCTCCGCGGCCCGCAGCGCGGCACCGGCGGCCGCGGGGTCCCCGGCCTTGGCGTGCGCCCGGGCCTCGACGAGGCGGAAGAAGCTCATGGTGCGGGAGGTCGCCAGGCCCCGGTTGCGCTCGACGGCGGCCTGCGCGAGGTCCACGCCCTCGTCCGGGAAGTCCCGGTAGGTCGCCTGCAGGGACATCGAGGCCAGGACGTACCCGCCGAGCGGCACGTCGGCGGCCGCGCGGGCGAGCCGCAGCGCCTGGATGTAGTAGCGCTGGGCCGCTTCCTGCTGGCCGGTGTCGAAGGCCATCCACCCGGCCAGCCTGGTCAGTTCGGCGGTCGCCCCGAACAGCGCGCGGCCCACCTCGTCGGTGTAGGAACCGAGCAGCAGCGGCGCCGCGTCCACCCGCAGGCACTCCGGGACCATCGAGGAACGCCAGTCCCCACCGCCGTACTTGGAGTCCCAGCGGCGCGCGTCCTCGGCGGCCTCGCGCAGCTTGGTCACATCACTGTGACCGACGCGCTGCGAAGTGTCGGAGAGGGTTTTGGGCGGCCCGTGCGGAGTTTCGCCCGAAGGCTGGGCGGGCACAACCGTGGACGGCGGCGCCGGAACCCCTCCCGGCGAGGCCGCACCCGATGCCGATGCCGATGCCGGCACCTGTACCGATCCCGATCCCGATTCCGATCCCGAGCCTGATCCCGATCCCGGCACCTGTACCGACCCTGCTCCTGGCAGCTGTACCGACACCGGAGCCTGCAAGGGCTCGCGCGTCGCCACGGACTCGCGAGGCGCACCGTCGTGGCCGTGACTGTGGCCTTGGCCTTGGCTCCGACCTTGCCCCTGCCCCTGCCGGCCCGGCTCGCGGGCCACCGAACCGTCGGCGGGAGATATCAGCCACCGCGAGGCCGGCGTCGCGTACGCCGACACCGCGAAGGACCCTGCGAGCGACTGCCAGATCCCGCCACCGCCACGGCGGCCGGCGAGGTCGAGCCGGTAGAGGTCGGTGGCCGAGCGCACGGCCGCGCCGATGTCGCGCGGGAAGGCCAGCCCCACCTCGGGCGCGGGGTCCGCGTCCGCCAGGCCGATCTCGTGCAGCGGCACGGGCCGCCCCAGTTTCGCGCCGATCGCGGCGGCGATCAGGTGCGGGGCGGCGCCCTGCGGCACCATCCCCTTCGACACCCAGCGGGCGACCGACGTCTTGTCGTACCGAAGCGTCAGGCCGCGCTGCGCGCCGAGGTCGTTGACCCGGCGGGCCAGCCCGGCGTTGCTGATGCCCGCCAGGGCGAGGACGGCGCCGAGCTTCTCATTGGGCTCGCGGAGCTCCCTGGACATGCGCCACCCCTCGTCACACGCGGAACGCAGACGCCGCCGGGGCATAGGCGCCCGGCATTTCGTAAACCCAGCGTAGTTCCCCGCCTCCCAAGCGTTAAGGCCCTGAAGTCCGTATGGCGGGATTGTTGTCCGTATGCACAGTCCGGGCACTGCCCGGGCCCGGGGCGCACGTGTCAGCGCGTGCTCCGTCCGTGTGGCCGTGCGCCCGGCCGTGCGCTCTGGCCGCTCCCGGGGCCCGGCGATTCGATGTGCGGTGCGTGGGTCGGCCCGCTGCGTGGATCCGGCGGGCCGGGGGATGCCGCTGCCCCAATCCCCGCGGGTGGCGGAACGGTCCGGGGGGTGGATCCCGCCTCCCGGGCCGCGCCCCCGCAGCCGGGCCCCGGCGGCCCTCAGTACGGCCGAAGAATGGCCGAAACCGACCTATGGGGCGGTGGGAACGGAACGCCAAATACCGCATGGGCGGGGCGTGTTCGTTTGCATGTGCGCCCCCCTTAACCACTCCCGCACGCCTGTCTCGTGGCAGCATGGACCCCGAGCCACCCGGGGTCCCGGCCGGCCGCGCCCACAGCGCTGACCGTGTCGTCCGTACCGTCCGTTGCCCCGGTCATTTGCCCACAGGCTGGGGAGGCGGCGGTGCGCTGGTTGGTGGGGTGGAGCAGTATCGCCGCGAGCTTCGGCACGGCCGGACGGGTCGGGGGCCAAGGCGTCGGCCGAAGCGCCCGCCAAGGCTCCGGCCAGGGGGGATACAGCTCCGGCAACGGCTCCGCCTACGGCTCCGGATACGGGGATCCCGGCGGCCCGCTGCGCGGCGGCCTCGCCGACGCCGCCCACCCGGACGACCCCGCCGCCCAGGACGCCGAACGCACCGTCGTCCCCGTCGGCGCCCAACTGCTGTGGGGAGACCCCGACCCCCTGTGGGCCGTCGGCGACTGGCGCCCGGACGAGATCCGCACCCTCACCGCCGACCCCGCCGACCCCTTCACCCGGCTCGCCGTCCTCGGCTGCTGCGGCGCCACCGACGCCGAACTGCGCCGCGCCCTCTACGCCGCCCGCGGCGGAGCGCTGCGCCACCTCACCCAGTGGTCCGGCAGCTACACCGCCGTGATCCAGGCCGGGCGCCGGATCACCGTCCTCGGCGACCTCGCCGGCGCGCGACCCGTCTTCTACACCCCGTGGGCCAGCGGCACCGCCTACGCCACCGCCGCCCTCCCGCTCGCCGACCTCATCGAGGCACAGCTCGACATCGGCCACCTCGCCGCCCTGCTGGCCTGCCCCGACAGCCCCGAGGCACTGGGCGACGGCACACCGTACGTCGGCGTGCGCCGCATCCCGCCCGGCCACGCGCTGATCCTGCGCGAGGGCTCGCGGGAGATCACCGGGTACGAGGCGGTCGCCTCCCTCGCCGTGGCCGCGCCCGTGACCGACCCCGGGCGCGCGGTGGAGGGCGTACGCGAAGCTTTGGTCGACGCGGTGCGCGCCCGGCTCACGGCGCCCCGGCATGCTCCCGACACCCTGCCCTACGATCCCGGCCCCGTGCCCGGAATGGGCCCCGCCGACCGGCGTGCGGCCCGGGGTGCGCCCGCGCCGGTCCCCGGAGTCGGCGCCGACCTCTCCGGAGGCAGCGCCTCCGCCACCCTCGCACTGCTGGCCGCCGGCCTGCCGGGGGCGCCGGGCACCCTGCCCGGGTCCGGATCCGGGTCCGGCTCCGGATCCAGGCTCCTCGCGGTCACCTTCAACGACCTCGCGACTCCGCAGGGCCGCGAGGACGAGCTCGAACGGGCCCGCGTCATCGCCGCCGACCCGCGCCTCCACCACGTCGTCGTGGCCGCCGCCGAGGAAGCCCTCCCGTACGCCGAGCTCGACGGGCCGCTGACCGACGAACCCGGCCCCTCGCTCGTCTTCGCCGCCCGCGACCGCCGCCGCCTGGCCGCGGGCTCCGCCGACCACTTCACCGGGCACGGCGCCCGCCAGGTCCTCGACGCGCACCCGGCCCGCATGGCCGACCTCCTCATGGACCGCCGCCGGCGCCACCTGCTGCGCCCGGTCGCGGCGTTGGCCCGCTCGGCCTCCGCGTCCGGTGAGTCCCTGCTGGTCCCGCTGACCGTGTACTCCGCCGCCCGCCGACTTGCCCGTACGCCGTACCGCGCGGGCATGGAAGCCGCCGCGGCCCGGCTCCGCGCGGGCGGGGTCGACGGGGGACCCTCCGGTCCGGTGGACGCCTCCCTCGCCGCCCTCACCTGGTCCCGGCCGGGCCCGGCGGCGGGCTGGCTGACCGGCGAGGCCCTGGCAGAGGTGTCGATCCGGCTCACCGCCGCCGCCGGGCGCCCCCCGCTCTCGCTGCGCCCCGGCGAGGCGCGGGCCCGCGCCCTGCTCGCCCGACACGCGGCGGACCACCGGGTGTTCGAGCAGGCGGTGGAGGTGCGCAGCCAGCGCCTGCACGCCCCCTTCCTGGACAACCAGGTCGTACGGGCCGCCCGCGCCCTGCCCGAATCCCTGCGCGTCCAGCCCGGAGCGCGGGCGGCGATCCTGCGCAGCGTGCTGGCCTCGGCCGGGGTCCGCGAACTGCCCTCCGGCTGGGGCGCCACGGCCCACGCCCCGCACGAGACGGCGACCCGGCTGGGTCTGCGCGCCGCCCTGCAGGAACTGCTCGCGCTCTTCGCGGCCCCGCTGCTGGCCGACGCCGGGCTGATCGAGGCCCGGGTCGTCCAACAGGCCCTGCTCGACGCGGCGGAGGGCCGCCCGGCCCCGCTGGACGGCCTCGCCGAACTCGTCTCCATGGAACTGTGGCTCCGCCGCCTCCTCTCCCGCCGCGGCACCTGCTGGACCGGCACCTCCACCCCCCGCCGCCGCGCCCTCCCCCCGGACGCCCCTCTTGCCCCCCTGGGCACGGCCCCCCGCCAGCCCCTCTCCCCCCGCCAGTAGCGCGAACCCGCCGGGTCCCGCCGCAGGCGCGGCCCCGGAGCACGTGCGCGCTGGCGTGCGCCGGGGGTGCGGGGGCCGGGCCTGGAAGGGGTACGGCCGGGCGGGCGTGGGGCCGGGCCCGGAGCGGGCACGCGCCGGCGTGCGCCGGGGCCCGGCTTGGGGCGCACGGAGCCCGACGGGAGCGCGGGCAGCCGCTACGCGGAGCGACCCCTACCCGCCCTTCCAGCGACCCCTGGGCCTCCGCCCCAGCCCCCCTCCTCAGGGCTCCCGCGTCGCTTCCCGCGCCCCCGCGCTTTCGCCCCCGGCCCGGTCCCCGAAAGCTGCCCGGCCAGGGGCACCGTCCGACGCCGGGCTCCGGGGCTCCGTCATGGGCCCGCGCAGGCTCACAGCGCTCCGCGCTGCCCGGTGCGGCCGGAGGGGTGGGCCGGCGGCGCGGAGACTCAGCCCCGCCGCCGGCGTTTGAGGCGCGGGGTCCGGGGCCGGCTCGGTAGCGGCGCCGCGTCGTTGCACGGAACCCGCCGCGCGAACCCGCCGCGCGAACGCGGCCCCGGCGCATCCAGCCCGTCGGCAGGTCGAGGCGCGGGCCCCGGGCGCCTGGGCCGCGCCCGCCACAGCCCCGGTTCGGCGGAGCCAGGGGGCCGGCCGACCCCGCCGCGCAGGCCCGGTCCGGCCCGGCGGGGTCCTAGGGCGGCGGGAAACTCCCGCCCGCCCCCGGCGAAGGCAGGGCAGTATTGGGCAGTGCGGTATCGAATCCTCGGCGTCACCCAAGCCCGTAGCGAGACCGGCGCGCCCCTCCCCGTCGGCGGCGCCCGCCTGCGCGCGCTGCTCGCCGCCCTCGCCCTGCGCGCCGGCGGCCCCGCGGCCGCATCCGTCGCCGATCTGGTCGACGAGGTCTGGGGCGACGCCCCGCCCCAGGACGCCCCCGCCGCGCTGCAAGCCCTCGTGGCCCGGCTCCGCCGCACCCTCGGCGGCCGGGACACCGTCCACGCCGACCCCACCGGCGGCTACCGCCTGGCCGCCGCCCGGGACGAAGTCGACCTGCACCGTTTCACCCGGCTCGCCCGCCAAGGCGCCGCGCAGCTCGCCACCGGCGAGCCGGCCACCGCCGCCGAGACCCTCCGCGCGGCCCTCGCGCTCTGGCACGGCCCCGCGCTCGCCGACCTGCCCGAGCCCGCCCGTACCGCACACGCGGCCGCCCCCGAGGCGCTGCGCACCGCCGCACTCCGGGACCGCATCGAGGCCGACCTGCGCAGCGGCTCCCCCGCCCCGGCGACGCTCCTGCCGGAGATCGAGGCGCTGATCCACGAGCACCCGTACGACGAACCCCTGCGCGCCCAGCAGCTCCGCGCCCTGCGCGCGGCCGGCCGCCCCGCCGACGCGCTCGCCGCGTACGACCGCACTCGCCGCGCCCTCGCCGAAGGCCTCGGCGCCGACCCCGGCCCCGAACTCACCGCCCTGCACGCGGAACTGCTCCAGGCTCCGGCTCCGGCTCCGGCTCCGGCCCCGCTCCCGCCCCCCGACCCCATGGCGCCGCCGCCCCCGCCGGACCGCCCCGGCAACCTCCGCCCCCGCCTCACCTCCTTCGTCGGCCGCGAGCCCGAACTCGCCGCCCTCCACGCCGACCTGGCCGACCAGCGCCTCGTCACCCTCACCGGCCCCGGCGGTTCCGGCAAGACCCGCCTCGCCGAGCACGCGGCCGCCGACCACACCGAACCGGGCTGGCTCGTCGAACTCGCCCGCCTCGACCACCCCTCCGCCGTCCCCGGCGCGGTCCTCAGCGCCCTCGGCCTGCGCGAAAGCTCCCTCGTAGCCCGCGAACGCGAGAAGGCGGCCGCCGCCGACGACCCGACCGCCCTCCTCGTCGAGCACTGCGCGCACCGCCGCCTGCTCCTCGTCCTGGACAACTGCGAGCACGTCATCGGCGCCGCCGCCACGCTCGCCGAACGCCTCCTCACGCACTGCCCCGGCGTACGGATCCTCGCCACCAGCCGCGAACCCCTCGGTGTCCCCGGCGAGCGCGTCCGCCCCGTCGAGCCGCTGCCGCCCGACCCCGCGCACCGTCTCTTCGCCGAGCGGGGCGCCGCCGCCCGCCCCGGCTTCACCGCCGCCGACGACCCGGCCGCCGTCGCCGAGATCTGCGCCCGCCTCGACGGCCTTCCACTCGCCATCGAGCTGGCCGCCGCCCGGCTGCGCCTGCTCACCCCGCGCCAGATCGCCGACCGCCTCGACAACCGCTTCCGCCTCCTGACCACCGGCGCCCGTACCTCGCGCACCCTGCTGCCCCGCCAGCAGACCCTGCGCGCCGTCGTCGACTGGTCCTGGGACCTGCTGGACAAGCCCGAACGCACCGTCCTGCGCCGCTTGTCCGTCTTCGCCGGCGGCTGCGACCTCGCGGCCGCCGAGGCCGTCTGCGCGCAGGACGGCCTGGAGACCTGGGACGTCGCCGACGTCCTCGGCTCCCTCGTCGACAAGTCCCTCGTCCTGGCCGAGCCCGAGCCCGAGCCCGCACCCGCCCCCGCACCCGCCCCCGCGCCCGGCGCCAAGGCCGGCTCCGAAGGCACCGCCATGCGCTACCGCATGCTGGAGACCATCCACGAGTACGCCGCCGAACGCGCCGCCGCCGACGGGGCGGACGCCCACGCCACCGCCCACCGCCACGCCGCCCACTACCTCGGCTTCGCCGAGGAGGCGGAGCCCCTCCTGCGCTCCGCCGGACAGCTCCCCTGGATCCGGCGCGTCGAGACCGAGCTCGACAACCTCCGCGCGGCCTTCGAGACAACCGTCGCGGGCGACGACACCGAGACCGCCCAGCGCTTCGTCTTCGCCCTCGGCTGGTTCTGGTGGCTGCGCAACTACCGCATCGAGGGCGCCGAATGGACCACCCGGGCCCTCGCTGTCACCCCGCCCGACCCGCCCGAGGGCACACCGGAGTACTGGCCCTTCATGCGCCTCCAGGTGCTCCACGTCTTCCTGCTCGCCGAGGGCCGCTCGGCCGAGGAGCTCCGCACCCCCGAGTACCTGGCCCTCGCCGCCCGCATCACCGAGGCCTTCCGCCACGGCTCCCCGGAGACCACCCGTTTCCCCGGCATGCTCTGGCCCATGGCGACGTACCTCGGCGGCGGCGGCGCCGAGTTCCACACCCACCTGGACCAGGCCGTGGAGAACTGCCGCCGCCACTCCGGAGAGTGGGAGCTCGGCGTCACCCTGATGCTCCGCACCCACGTCGCCATCGACATCACCGGAGGCCTGCCGAGCGTCGAGGGCGACCTCGCCGAGCTGCACGAGATCGCCCGCCGCGTCGGCGACCGCTGGACCCGCGCCCAGGTCGCGAGCGCCGCCGGCGAGTTCGCGATCTCGCGCGGCCAGTACGCCCTGGCGCGCACCGAGTACGAGGAGTGCCTGCGCCTCGCCCGCGAGGTCGGGGCCCACATCGAGGCGCCCTTCGCCATCGCCCGCATCGCGGAGACCGCCTTTTGTGCCGGGGACTTCGACAGCGCCGAGCGGCTGCTGATGGAGGCGTTCGTCGAGGCCGAGCGGCACGGCGGGGTGTACGACGTACGCGCCTACGGCCGGCTGCTCGCCTCGCTGATCGCCCTGTGCCGCGGGCGGCTCGACGTGGCCCGCGGCGAGTGCGACCGGGGCCGGGCCGAGGCCGCGAAGCTCACGGTGCCCCCGCAGCTGACCGCCGGACTCGACAACATAGATGCCGTCCTCACCGCCCGCGAGCGGGGCCCCGCCGCGGGCCTGGCCCTGATCGGCCCCGCCCTGGACACGGCCGTCGACGCACACTGCGCCGAGCGCGTCCTGGCCTCTCTGGCCGAGACCGCCGCCGTCCTGCTGGCCGCCACCGACCGCCCCGTCGAGTCCGTACGGGCCTTCGCGGCCGCCACCGCCTGGCGCGCGGGCCACCCCCGCTCGGTTCCGGAACAAACCGCCCTGCGCGGGCTCCCCGACCGGCTGCGCGCCGCGCTCGGCGGGGACCGCTACGCCCGGGAGGAGGCGGCAGGCGCCGCGCTCGCCCCGGCGGAGGTCGCGGCGCTGATCACCGCCCACTGACACCTACCGCCGACTACCTACTACCTACCGCCTACCGGCAAGCGATCACGGCATCGGCCCAGCTCGCCAGCGTCGGCAGACTGCCCTGCTCCACCTGCTCCACCTGCTCCACCTGCTCCACCACCAGCCGCAGCGTCTTGCGCCCGGCCAGCGACACTTCCACCGCCGCGGCCGGGTCCCCGTATCCGAGCGCGCGGGACTGCCACAGCCGCTGCCCGTCGCCGTACACCGAGAACCGCACGGTGCCGTCGGTGAGCAGTGACAGGCCGTCCACCCCGGCGCGCGCCGAGAAGGTCGTGCACTGCCGGTTGAGGGTGATCTCCACCGAGGAACGGGAGTTCACGGTGATCCCCTGTCCGTACCGCCGGTCGCCGACCTCCAGCCCCCACCGCTGCCACACCCAGCTGCTGCGCCAAGTCTGCAGTTCCGGACCGCTGTGGTCGCCGAAGGCCGAGTGGCCCAGCCGGACGAGCTGGAACCCCTGCGCCGGCTTGGGCGCCGGCTGCGAGCGCGACGGGGACGGCGTCGGGCTCGGCGAGGGCCGCACCCGGCTCGCAGACGGCTTCGGCGCCTGGGGGGCGGGGGAGGTGCGCGACGCGGCGGGCGTGGGCGAAGCCGACGCCTTGCGCGGCGGTGCTACGGGTTCCCGCGCGGGCGGCGCCTGCGGCTCCGCCGCGACCGGGGCGGAAGACCGCGGCACCGGCACCGCCGGCGCCGCGACAGTGGGCGCCGGCTTCGCCTGGACCTGTGGCTCGGGGTCGTCCCCGGCGAGGGCGAACACCACCCCGGCCGCGGCGGCGACCGCGATCCCGGCGGCGATGGCGGCCTTGGCCGGCAGCCCGAGTCCCTCGGACACCGCGGCACCCCCTGCCCCGGCCCCCGACCCGGCACCACCGGCCGCACCACCTGCCGCGCCGCCGCCGGCCGCCCCGGCCCCGGCACCCGCGGCCCCGGCAGCACCCGCACCCGCGGTGGAACCGCCCGCGGCAGCCGCGGCGGCCCCCGCACCACTCGCTGCGGCGACCCCGCCGACCACCACTCCGGCCGCCTTGGCCGCGTACCCGGCGGCGAACCACCCGATGACCGCGACCGGCAGCAGCGCGGGAATGCCCGCGTTGACGTCCTTGAGCTCACCGGCGGCGAGCCGGCACTGTGCGCACTCCTCCAGGTGCTTGCGCAGCCCCCGCTCCGCCCGCACCCGCAGCCCACCGCGGGCATACGCCCCCAGCCGGTCCGCGTACCGTGCGCAGTCCCCGCCCGAACTCAGCGCGGAACTCACATGGGCCTGCAGATAAGCCTGCTTGAGCCCCTCCCGGGCCCGGCTGGCCAGCACCGCGGTCGCGTTGGCAGTCAGACCGAAGAGCGGGGCGATCGAGCTCGGCGAGGCCTCCTCGACGGTGGTGTGCCACAGCACGGCCTGCCACCGCTCGGGCAGGCTCCGGAAGGCCTGCATGGCCAGCGACTGCTCGGCCTCGTGCATCGCCCGTACATCGGCGCCCAGTTCCAGGGTGTCGTCCCCGGACAGCCCGACACCGCTCTCGGCGCCCACCGACGCCTGCTCGGCGAACACCGCGAAGTCCTCGACGAGATGCTCCCGCCGGGCCGTCTTCGCCCAGGCCGCGGCCACCCTGCGTACGGTGGTCAACAGATAGGCCCGTACGGACTGGTCCGGACCGGCCCCGCCCCGTACCGCCTGCAGCGTCCGAGCGAACACCTCGGCGGTCAGGTCGTCGGCCGTGTGCCCGTCGCGGCAGCAGGTGCGCGCGTAGCGCCGTACGGAATCGGCGTGGCGACGGAACAGCTCTGCATAAGCGCCGTCGTCACCACCGCGCATCCGGGCGATCAAGTCCCCGTCGGAGGGCGGCTGGTCACCGCTCGCCCCGGCGGCGTGCCGCCCGCCCGGTTCGCGCTGCGCCGGTACCTGCCGCGCGGGCAGACTGCCCGCCTCGACCTCGCCACCGGCGCCACCGCGTGGCTCTTCCCGCCCGTCAACGCTCATCGCGGAAGCCCCCGCACGACACCCTCAAACCGGTACACCGATCCAGCGTGTCACACGGCGATGGCGCGTCGGACCCGTCTGCACACCATCCACTCGTCCGGGGACAATCAGGCGCCGGGGCGGCAACACCGCACCGGTCCGCACCCGTTCGAGCGAGCAGCAGTTCGACGGGTCCTGTCGACCCCCGCCGTCCCCCGGCCGCAGGGCCGGGCCGGGGGCCTCCACGACAAGAGCGTCAGGAGCGTCACACCGTCCGGGAGCGCAGCCCCTCGAGCAGGATGTCGAGCAGCCGGGCCGAAGCCGCCGCCTGCTGCGCCGGGTCCGGCAGCGCGGGAGCGGCCGTCGCTATCACCAGCAGCACATCGGCCACCGTGACATCGGCGCGCAGCTCACCCGCCTCCCGGGCGCGGTCCACCAGCCGGCCGACGACCTCCAGGAGCGGACCCGCACCCGAGTCGTCCGCGGGCTCGTCCTCGACGGCGGTGCGCGAACCCACGACCCGCAGCTCCGGAGCCCCGCCCGCCGGGCTTGCCTGGCGCTGGTGCGGAACCCGCACGGCCTCCGCCTCCTCGGTGCCGTCCTCGCCCGCGGAGCCGACCCGCAGCACCTGCGGCGGCAACAGCCGCCCGGCGCCGGAGGCGACGGAGGTGCGCAGGAAGCGCGACAGCGCCTGCCAGGGCTCCTCCTCCTGGCCGAGGGCGGTCCGGGCCTGCTCGGTGAGCCGGGAGGTCTCCTCCTCGGCTATCCGCCGGACCAGGACGTCCTTGCTCGGGAACCGCCGGTAGACGGTGCCGACGCCGACGCGCGCGCGGCGCGCCACGTCCTCCATCGGAGCCCCGTAGCCCAGCTCGCCGAAGACCTCGCGGGCCGCGCGCAGGACGTGTTCGAGGTTGCGCTGTGCGTCGACGCGCAGCGGCGTGGAGCGGCCCACGCCGTGCGTGGTGCTGCCCGTCATCAGGCGGCCGTTGCCCTCGGCCGAGGCCGACAGAGCGGTCGCAGAACCATGGAAATCGGAAATGTGCATATGTATCCCCCGGTAATCATTTGTCTCCCCCCGGAGACACTCCCCGCCTTCGTGTCGAGGTGGGCCTCGGTCATGCGGGCCCTGGTCCTACTCCTCGACGAGATACGAACATAGTTGAGCCAGAGTCAATTCAGAAGGGGCAGCCCCGGACGGACCACCGCCCGATCGGAGCATTCACCCCCATTTTTCCGTTCCAAGCCCCCGGAATCACCCCTTCCACACTGTCTGACCTGCGCACCTTTACCTCCACCGGCACGCCCCGACAGCCCCGTCACGGGACCCTCTCCGGTCACACAATTTGTCGGGCCTGTGGACAAACTCCCGGCCACGTTGCGTCATGGGATGGTGAAGGCTGCTAACTCCCGGGGCGCGGCCCCCGGTACCCCGCCCCGCACGCGGATCCTGATCGTCGGCGGCGGCTACGTAGGCATGTACACGGCACTGCGGCTCCAGCGAAAGCTGAGACCCGAAGAAGCCGAGGTCACGGTGGTCTCCCCCGAGCCCTACATGACGTATCAGCCCTTCCTCCCGGAAGCGGCCGCGGGCTCGATCTCCCCGCGCCACGTCGTGGTCCCGCTCCGCCGCGTCCTCGACAAGTGCCGCATCGTCGTCGGCGAGGCCCGGCGCATCGACCACGCCAAGCGGACGGCGACCATCACCACCCTCGCCACCGAGGAGGAGGGCGCCGGCGCCCTCGAGATCGAGTACGACGAACTCGTCCTCGCCCCCGGCTCCGTCTCCCGCACCCTCCCCGTCCCCGGGCTCGCCGACTACGCCATCGGATTCAAGACCGTGGAGGAGGCCATCGGCCTGCGCAACCACGTCATCGAACAGATGGACATCGCCTCCTCCACCCGCGATCCCGCCATCCGCGACGCCGCCCTCACCTTCGTTTTCGTCGGCGGCGGATACGCAGGAGTCGAAGCCCTCGGCGAACTCGAGGACATGGCCCGCTACGCGGCCCGGTATTACCACAACATCAAGCCCGAAGACATGAAATGGGTGTTGGTCGAGGCCAGCGACCGGATCCTCCCCGAGGTCGGCCCCGAAATGGGCGTCTACACCATCCGCGAACTGCGCCGACGCAACATCGACCTGCGCCTGGAAACCCGCCTCGAATCCTGCGAGAACCGCGTCGCCGTCCTCAGCGACGGCGCCCGCTTCCCCACCCGCACCGTCGTCTGGACCGCCGGCGTCAAACCCCACCCGATCCTCGCCGCCTGCGACCTGCCCAAGACCGACCGCGGCCGCCTCGCCTGCACCGCCTTCCTCACCGTCGAGGGGGTCGAGCACGCCTGGGCCGCCGGCGACGCCGCCGCCGTCCCCGACATCACGGCCGGGGAGAAGGGCCGCGAATGCGCCCCCAACGCGCAGCACGCCGTCCGCCAGGCCAAGGTCCTCGCCGACAACCTCGTCCACGCCCTGCGCGACGAGGTCCTCACCGAGTACGCCCACAAGTACGCCGGATCCGTGGCCTCCCTCGGCCTCCACAAGGGCGTCGCCCACGTCTACGGCCGCAAGCTCAAGGGCTACCCGGCCTGGTTCATGCACCGCGCCTACCACCTCAGCCGCGTCCCCACCTTCAACCGCAAGATGCGCGTCCTCGCCGAATGGACCCTCTCCGGTCTCTTCAAGCGCGAGATCGTGTCGCTAGGCTCGCTCGAACATCCCAGGGCAGAATTCGAACTCGCCGCAGGCAAAGGGCCCAAGGAGCCCCCGAAGAACGGCGAAGGCTGACGTTGTCAGTGCCGTCCCACACACTGGACGTGTGACCATAGGTGGGCCCACGCCTGCACAGAGTTACGCCCTTCAGTGACCCCGGCCGGCGACCGACACCAGAGCCACCACACCCGCGACAGCACCCGCGACCGCGACCACGAGCGACACCACGAGCGACACCACGAGGCTTGAACGCAGTGAACTTCACGCGCTGGAGCGCCCGGTTTCCCGGAACGCAGCGCCGCGCCGCCGCCCGGTCCGAACACGCCGCCGCCCAGGCCAAGCGAGGTGAGGGCGCGGTCCCGGCCGCCCGCGCCGCAGCCGGGCATTCCGCGACGGCGCCCGACGCAGGCCCCGCCGAGCCCACCGTCTCCGGGACCGGCTCGGCCACCGGAGCCGGCGCGGCCGTGCTCATCCCCGTGCCCTCCCTCGAGGAGCTCTCCGTACGGGAGGTCCTCGACCGGCTCCCGGCGCTCGTCGCCCTCGTGCACGGCCCCGAGCACCGCGTGGCCTACGTCAACGACGCCTACACCACCGGCTTCGGCGCCCGCGCCGCCGGCGACCCCGCCGCCGTGGCCCTCCCCGAACTGGGCGAGCTGGGCCTCCTCCCGCTGCTCGACCAGGTCCAGCGCAGCGGCAAGCCCCGTACCGCCAAGAACCGCGCCGCGCCCGGCGGCGGCAGCTCGTACACCGTCACCTGCACCCCGGTCGACTTCCCCAAGAGCGACACCGAGACCGGTCCCGACCCCCGCCACACCGGGGTCCTGATCCACCTCGCCGACGTCACCGACCACGCCGAAGCCGCCGACCGGCTCCGCGCCAGCGAGCGCCGCCAGCGGGAAGCCGTCGTCACCCTCCAGCGCTCCCTGCTCCCGCAGGAGCTGGAACAGCCCGACGACCTGCGCATCGCCGCCACCTACCAGCCCGGCGGCACCGAGGCCGCCGTCGGCGGCGACTGGTACGACGTGATCACCCTCGGCGCCGGCCGCACCGCCCTCGTCATCGGCGACGTCATGGGCCGCGGGGTCCGCGCCGCCGCCGTCATGGGCCAGCTCCGCACCGCCGTCCGCGCGTACGCCCGCCTCGACCTGCCCCCGCACGAGGTGCTCCAGCTCCTCGACGGACTCGCCGCCGAGATCGACGCCAGCCAGATCGCCACCTGCGTGTACGCCGTCCACGACCCGAACGAGGGCCTCCTCGCGTACGCCTCCGCCGGACACCTCCCGATCCTGGTCCGCGACGAGGACGGCACCGTACGCCGCGCCGCCGACCCCACCGGCCCCCCGCTCGGCACCGGCGGCTGGCTCCACACCTCCGGCACCATCGCCCTGGGCCCCGGCTCCACCGCCGTCCTCTATACGGACGGCCTGGTCGAGCGCCGCGGCGAGGACATCGACGAAGGCGTCGCCGCCCTGGAGCGCGCCCTGTCCGGCGCCCAGGGCACCCCGGCCGTCATCTGCGACCGCCTGATGCGCGCCCTCGGCGTGGACGCCGACCATGACGACGACGTCGCCGTCATGGTCCTCCAGCAGCCCGCCCGCACCGGAGCCGACGCCGAGCTCTTCCACAACGCCGCCCTGGAACTCCTCGGCGGCATCGAGGCCGCACCGCGCGCCCGCGCCTTCGCCCAGGGGGTCCTCACCTCCTGGCGCTTCCCCGTGGAGCTGTGCGACCTCGGCGTACTGGCCGCCAGCGAACTCGTCGCGAACTCCCTCCAGCACGGCACCCCGCCCATGCGGCTCCGCCTGCGCCGCACCGACCGCCGCCTGATCATCGAAGTCACCGACGGGGACGACCACCTCCCGCGCCGCCGCCGCGCCGAACCGGCCGACGAGACCGGCCGCGGCATCTCGATCATCGCGACCATCGCCTCGTCCTGGGGCTCCCGCCGCACCCCCGGCGGCGGCAAGGCCGTCTGGTGCGAGTTCGCACTCCCGGACAAGTAGCCGACGTACGCGCGGACACACGGGCCGGCAGGCATGCGGAAGGCCCCGATCCACCGGACCGGGGCCTTCTCCCTGCCTGCTTCCACGGGCGCCTAAGCGGCCACGGGCTCCGAGGCCTTCGCCGCCTCGGCCGGACCACCCTGCGCCACGACCCTGCTCAGCGACGGGTTGTCCTGCTCCGGCGTCAGCTGCCTGCCGAGGCGCAGCGCCAGCCAGGCGATCCCGAGCGAGACCACGATGAAGGTCCCGATGTAGAGCATCGGCACCCCCGCGCCCAGCGGCACACCGAGCGGCCCGAGCGCCAGCGCCATCTGCTTGACCAGCGCGAAGGCCGAGTTGTACTGGCCCACGGAACCCTCCGGCGCCAGGTCGGCCACCAGCGGCGCCAGGGTCGGCGACAGCATCGCCTCGCCGATGCCGAAGAGCCCGTACGTGGTGACGAACGCGGCGGCGGCCATCATCGCGCTGCCGTGCCCGAGCCCCGAGAACCCGGCGATGACCCACGCCACGGTCCAGATCACGCCGACCAGCGCGATCACACGGGACCGTCGGCGCTTCTCGACGAGCCGCAGCACGACGAACTGCGCGAGCACGATCGCCCCGGTGTTGGCGGCGAGCGCGAAGCCCAGGGTCGAGGGGGTGATCCCGGCGGCCTCGGTACCGAAGGCGGCGAGACCCGACTCGAACTGTCCGTAGCAGGCGAAGAAGATCACGAAGCCCAGTACCAGCAGCTTGACCATGGCCTGGTGGCGCAACAGCCGCTTCCAGGCGCTGCCGCCCGCCTGCGCGGGGTCCTTCGGGGTGGCGTCCTTGATGACCGGCGCGTGCGGCATCTTCACGGTGAGGATGACGCCCGCCAGCACCAGGAACATCACGGCCTCGATGCTGAACAGCAGGGTGAAGCTGCCGGGACGGTTCTCGTCGACGATCTGGCCGCCGATGAGGCCGCCGATGCCCAGGCCCAGGTTCTGCATGAAGAACTGGAGGGCGAAGGCACGGGTCCGGGTGGACGGAGTCGAGCACCACACGATCATCGTGGCCAGCGCCGGCTGCATGACGGCCTGCCCGGCGCCGAGCGCCAGGGCGGACAGCAGGATCGGCACGATGCTCGTGGAGAGCCCGAGCGAGACCGCCCCGACCGACGCGGCGACGGCCGCGCCGACGACCACGGGGACGGGACCTCGGCGGTCGATGACGCGACCGGTGAGGGGCAGCGCGACGAGAGCGCCCAGGGCGAAGGCCACGAACGCGCTCGTGGCGGCCATGGAGCCCAGATCTCGCACCTGCGCCACGTATATGTAGAGGAACGGAACCGTGAAGCCGATGCCGAACGCGGTCAACGCGTTGCCGGCCTGGATCCGCCGCATCGCAGCGCCCATCACCTTGGTCACTTCTCACCACCTTGATAGCTGAAGCCTGAAGACTTCATACCTAAAGTTCGACCCTTAACTCTACACATCGAAGGAGTTAGATGCCAACGGTCTCGTGCGATACTTCGGACCATGGGTGACACCCCCGACGGCACCACGCCCGTCCACGAGCCGAGCCTCGACGAACAGATCGCCGTCTACCAGCGCGAATTCCAGGACCTCGACCCCCAGGTGGAGAAGGTCGTCTCGGCACTGAGCCGCCTGAACCGCCGGATGAACGTCGCGTACGGACGCCAGACCGCGGCCCTGGGCATCAGCAACGCGGAGTGGGAGGTCCTCAAGGCCCTCGTACTCTCCGGCGCTCCGTACCGGATGGGCCCGAGCGAGCTCGCGAAGCAGTTGGGCCTCACGCCGGCGGCGATGACGCACCGGATCGACCGCATGACGGCGGAGGGTCTGGTCACGCGCGAGCGGGACGAGAACAACCGGGTCCGCGTGATCGTGGAGCTGACGGACGAAGGCCGCAGCAAGTGGCTGGACGCGATGCGCGCGGCCACGGTCTTCGAGGAGGACCTCCTCCAGGACCTCTCCACGGCGGAGCGCGGGGTGCTGGGCGACATGCTCACCCGCCTCCTGGACCGCGTGGAAGACCTCCAGTCCCCGAGCTGACGCCCGGGGTTGACACGGCCCTCGTGGATCCGTAGGGTTCTTCGAGTTGTCCCTGGGCCAGAAGGTTGAGGCGACAACGAATCCCGCCGCCTCGTTGCGGCACCCAACTCAGCACGATCTCCCACTGGGAACGAATTCGGCATGTCCGAATTCATTTCCGAAGGCCGATTATGAATCGCCGGGGAAATCCACTAGAGTTTGGGGAGTCGGAAGGGCCCAACAGCCCGGAAGGCAAACCCCGCTGACCGGGGGTCAGGCCCGAAAGAGTCTGATAGAGTCGGAGACACAAGAACGAAGGAAGCGCCCGGAGGAAAGCCCGAGAGGGTGAGTACAAAGGAAGCG